>JACRGV010000053.1 GCA_016212215.1 Nitrospirota bacterium | reverse complement strand
TTTCACAAGAGGTCAAGGTATTTTCTAATAGTGATGCGAAAGAACTCATTCAAGAATTGAAGTCAATTTCAAAAATGCTCCAAGCGTTACATAACTCGTTGAAAAACCGTGAACCGTAAACTGATAACTGTGAACGGTTACAGATTTTCTTTCTCAAGAAAGACTATTACATCAGCTTCATGATGGGGAGAGTTAACGTCGTCATAAAAAACAACTTTAACTTCAAGATATAGTCCTTCAATAGGACCTTGTTGTGGGTTAAAATTTTTAACAAATATTTTCATAGGGTTTCACCTCCCTTCTGTGCTGGATTCTTTCGTAGCGAAAGGGATTATAGCACAGAGGGGATTTATCATAATTCTGAATATAGCAGGCTGATTATAGGAACGCACTGTTTACTTTGTTATAAGGAGATAAACATTGTCAGATGATGATATTGAGGAGGCCAAGTTAAACGATGTCTATACCTTCAGGCTGCCGCATCATACTAAAAAGATGGCAGAGAATCTTTCTACTGAAGACCGTGCAGACCTCAATAAGCGGCTACGTGTTGCCTTTGCAAAGAAATTACATGAGTTGAGTTTTGACCCTATGGTCTACCTTGGGAGATAGTTATGGTATGTTTTTTTACAGTTATAGGGGTAATGCTTTTTGTGTTGCTTTTTTTTGCAATCTTTCTTTCGCTTCAATGAGGGTTAGATGTTTTCCGTGATCATCGCGAAGAGTAACGATTTTATCGCATTTGAGACACTGGAAGGCCCATCCGTGAAAGGGCCAATCACTATAGTGAGATAATAAAGTTCTACAGCAGGGGCAATGTGGTTTCTGGAGAAAACTCCAGTAGATTCCAAATGCTTCATGTTGACAGAGGAGGGCAATAAGCCATGTTAATAACACCAGGCAGGTTAATAATAGGTATCCTGACAGCATGGCCCACCATAATGTTCCTAATTGCAATGCTCCAAAGAAGGAAAGAATCCTCTCCCCTCGATAGTAGAGCGTTCCAAATAGGATTAGTAATATCAATGTTAGTGTGGATGGTGTTAGCCCTAATTTTTGTAGCGGCAGTTTGGCTGCTATGGCTTTAAACAGGCGTTCAGTTATGGGTTCTATTATGAATTTTAACATGTTTCAATCACGCTGCGGTAGTATTCAGTTTATGTGGCCTGATCTTATTGAGCGTTTCAGCCATCTTGTCTCGGAGAATAGCAAGGTTGTAGTCAACTTGCAGTCGTTCCCAGAAGCCGTCAGAAAGACCAAAAAAACGAGACAATCTAAGGCCCGTATCACTGGTAATACCCCGCTTTCCTGCTACAATCTCTCCTATGCGTCTTTGGGGTACACCGATTTCCTTTGCAAGCCTATACTGCGTAATACCCATCGGCTTCAAAAACTCCTCAAGAAGTATCTCTCCTGGTGTAGGGTATGGAACCTGTCTTTTACTCATAATAAAACCTCCTTCTTAATGATAGTCCACAATTTCAACATCAATGGCATTGCCGCCTTCAAATCTGAAGCATATCCGCCATTGGTCGTTAATACGAATATTCCATTGACCCTGCCTGCGGCCCTTCAGGGCTTCAAGCCTGTTGCCAGGGGGAACTCTCAAATCTTCTATTTTCATAGCAACATTAAGTACGGCCAGCTTTCGCATGGCAGCCGATTCAAAGCCGGAAAATCGGGCAATACGTTTTCCCTTAAACATCGCCTCAGTATCCCGGCACTTAAACGAAATAATCATAAATCAATATTAATGCGTTACGTTAGTATTGTCAAGCAACAGGAAATAAACAATGGCTGATACCTTAAAACAAAAACCCTTGACAACGACAGCCACTGTTGAAGTTGTTATGAAAGGAGGTGAATCCTAAAAATGCCTTACTTAAATCTTGACCTTGACTACTTCAACCACCCTAAAACTCGGCGGCTGATTGGTCTTCTTGGGAGAGGATCAGAAGCTTTCCCGCTACGGCTCTGGTGTTACTGTGGTAAGTACCATCCGGGAGACGGGCGTCTGTCTGATTACTCGGTTCAAGAGATAGAATCGATTCTGGAGTTCAATGGTGAGAATGGCAAGTTAGTTGAGGCATTAATTAAGGTAGGCTTTCTTCACAAGGACAGCAACAGCTATTATGTCCATGACTGGAACGAGCATTCAGGACATATTGCAGCATTGAAAGAGAAGGCAATTAAGGCTGCGAAGACACGATGGAATAATATTAACAATCAGTCTATAGATACTAATAATGCTCCAAGCATTGCCCGAAGTCAATTCAAGCATTGCTCCATTGATGCTCCTACTAGACCTACTAATAAAGACTTCTTGTCCGACTCTTCCGAAGTCGGACTTTCAAAGTTGTTATTTTCATTGGTTAGGATTAGAAACCCAGGTTTTAAAGAACCTAATTTGCAGGCTTGGGCAAAACATATTGACTTAATAATTCGTGTTGACAAGAGAGTACCGTCAGAAATAGAACAAGTGATTCGTTGGTGCCAAAAAGACACATTTTGGCAAAATAATATCCTCTCAACTGAAAAATTAAGGAAACAGTATGACCAACTAAAAATGAAAATGAATGGCAATGAGATTGCTACACAATCTCAAGAAAAACAGCAAGCTAATACTGCATTAGCTTTACCGGAATGACTATGATTGAAAGGCTAACATGAATGACAGTATTGAGTGCCTGAAATGTCAGATTTCAGTACAGGAAAAAGAACTTGAGCAGATTGAAAAGCGGGAAATAAAACGACTTGAATATACTCTCTCACCAAAAGGCTTTTTATCTCTCAAGGCTATTGAAACAAAAATCCTTGACCTGTATCAAAAAGGCTATGTGCGTGGTGAATCTACAGGTTGGCCCGGGCTTGATAAACATTATACTGTCAGGCCAGGAGAATGGACGCTTATTACAGGAATCCCAAGTCATGGAAAAACCACCTTTCTTGATGCCATGATGGTAAATATTGCAGAAGAAACAGGGATGATGCCGACACCATGGAATTTTGGTATTTTCTCAGCAGAGAACCAACCATTGGAACGTCATGCAGCAGGACTGATTGAACAGCACATCGGAAAACCTTTTGGGACTGACAGGGCAAATCGGATGTCAGTGGCTGAATTGAAAAACGCAATAGAATTTCTTGGAAGGCGTTTTTTCTTTATCAAACCACCGGAACAGCATCAAACAGTGAATGACCTCCTTGAAATTGCCAAAGGTTTAGTCCAATACGAAGGCATGAAAGCAATTGTCATTGACCCATGGAATGAACTCGATCACAAGAGACCGGAGGGACTTTCAGAAACTGAATATATTTCTCAAAGCCTTTCCAAAATCAGGCAATTCGCAAGAGAACACGAAGTACACGTATGGCTTGTTGCTCATCCTACAAAACTTCAGAAAGATAAAACAGGGCAATATCCAATACCCACACCTTATGACGTATCAGGCTCAGCTCATTGGCGAAATAAAGCAGACAACTGCATTACAGTATGGAGAAATATAGCTGAGGAATATGGAAATACAAAAATATGTATCCAGAAAATCCGTTTCAAAGAAGTCGGGAGGATAGGAACACATGAGTTATACTTCGATCCATCATGTGGAAGATATTCAGAAAAGCCATCATACTAAGCAATTATTTTTATCGAAATTACGGCACCACAGGCTTATAAAAGGCAGCAGGTCTTGGAAAGAATACGAGACAGGAAAGGATTTGATTCCTGCCTGTACTGGGGAAGATTATGATAACCATATCCAGTGGCTTTTAGAATATTTAAGCATTTAGAGATAGGGGCATGAAACAGATGAAGCGTAAAGCAGGCAGGCCCAAAAAATACACCAGCAAGTTCATCAGCAAGCTCGCTAAGAAATTGCTCGTCTGGATACAGGTACCTGAGAACTTCTGGCTCGGTGAATTCGCTGTTGAAAACGGGTTTGACAGGCATAGGCTAACTGAGTTCGCTAATAATCACGAGGAATTTTCGCTCGCCTTAAAAATAGCAAAGCAGTCTGCAGAAAACCGTATCGTCAAAGGGGCAATAACAGGGGTCTTTAATTCTACGTTCTGCATCTTCACGCTTAAAAACATTGCCGGATGGCGTGATGTGCAGGAAATCACAGGCAAGGATGGGGAGGGAATACCGCTCATAATCTATGAGAAACCGAGAAAAAATAAAGATTCAGACGACACCAATCTTCTGGAAAAATGAGCAGGCAAAAACACAGATTGTGGTAAACCGTGGAGGCGCCGGCTCTTCCAAATCCTTTTCACTTGCACAGCTCATTATCGGCAAGTTCGTAAACGAGAAGGAAAAGAAGATTCTCGTAGTCCGTAAATCTCTACCGTCACTCAAGCTCTCTGTGCTCATGCTTTTCCGTGACTTGTTTGACAAATTCAAGCTGATGCCTTACCTGAAACAGGAAAGGGTTATGCTGAATTATTTTTATAAACAAAACATACTGCACTTCGGCTCAGTGGATGATCCGGAGAAGCTCAAATCCACAGAATGGAATTACATCTGGATGGAAGAGGCCACAGAGTTCACGTATAACGACTTCGTAATGCTTAAATTAAGGCTCAGGTCACCCTCAAAAGACGGAAAAACAAACCAGATGTTTCTCTCCTTCAACCCGACAGATGAGTTTCACTGGATTAAAGAAAAGGTCTTAAACGCCACAGAAGACGCCACAGAGATATGCAGCACATACAGGGACAACCCTTTCATCCACCCTGAATACAAGACCACTCTTGAGAATCTTGTTAATCAGGATCCGAACTACTATCGCATCTTTGCACTTGGTGAATGGGGACGGCTTGAGCATATAATATTTTCTAACTGGATAGCCGTTGACGAACTTCCCGAAGGCGGTGACGTCTTCTACGGCCTTGATTTCGGATATAACAACCCTACCAGCATGGTAAAACTTATCAAACATGACCGCACTATCTATGCCGAAGAACTGCTGTATCAGTCAGGGTTAACGAACAGCCAGCTCATAGAGCGGCTAAAAGATTTAATCACCAACAGGAGAAGTCCGGTTTATGCGGATGAGGCAGAACCAGCAAGGATTGAGGAGATATTCAAGGCAGGGTTTAACGTCCACCCTGCTGACAAATCCGTTAAGGATGGGATAGATTTTGTAAAACGATACAAACTTCATATCCACAAGGCAAGCGCCAATATGCTCAAGGAAATCAGGGCATACAGCTACAGGACTGACAAGAACGGCAACATCCTCGAGGAGCCGGTAAAGTTTCAAGACCACCTTATGGACGCCACACGTTACGGCCTATATACACACCTGCGCGAAGGAGTTGAACCAAGAATAAGGAGTTTATAGAATGAACTTTTTAGACAGAATCAGGCAGTTTATGACAAAGCAGTCCGCAGTCACAAGGGCAATTGTGCTGCTATGGGATGGGAATCCGGTCTGGACACCGCGAAACTTTGGAGACCTGGCCAAGGAAGGATTTGAGGCAAACGTCACAGTCTATGCCTGTGTGATGGAGATAGCCAGGTCAGCGGCAGGGATACCGTGGTTGTTATACCGGAAAGGGCGGGGCAAACGGCAGATTGAGATTGAAGAGCATCCCCTGCTAACACTCCTCAGACGGCCTAATCCGTGGCAGGGGCAGTCGGCATTCTTTGAGGCTGCCACTGCCTTCCTTATGCTGTCAGGGAACAGCTACATCGAGCGTGTGGGGCCGCAGAGAGGATTACCGAGAGAACTCTACACTCTTCGTCCGGACCGTGTGAAGGTGCTGCCTGATATTAAGAACATGATTGCAGGCTACAGGTACGAAGTCGGCGGACAGAAGCAGGACTTCGAGAGAGAAACCGTTCTGCACATGAAACTATTCTCCGCCCTGGACGACTGGTATGGCCTCTCCCCGATTGCAGTAGCCGGAAGAACTGTGGATAGTGATAACGAGGCGTTAAAGTGGAACTATGCACTACTAAAGAACTCTGCAAGGCCGCCGGGAGGGCTATCCACGGCAGGGAACTTGACATCTGATCAGTTTGACAAGCTCAAGAGACAGATAGAAGAGAAATTTGTGGGGCCTGATAATGCTGGTCGTCCCCTGCTATTAGAGGCCGGACTTGACTGGAAATCGTTTGCCATATCACCGGCTGACATGGACTGGCTTGAAGGTCGCAAGATGTCTCGTATTGAGATATGCAATGTCTTCCAGGTACCGCCGGAACTGATAGGCATTCAAGACCAGAAGACGTACTCAAACTATCAGGAGGCAAGAAAGGCTTTCTATACAGAAACCGTGCTGCCGCTTATGGACCGCCTCCGTGATGACCTGAACAACTGGCTTGTGCCGGTCTTCGGCGATAACATGACATTGGAGTACGACAAAGATGAGATAGAGGCATTGCAGGAAGACAGGGGAAAGGTCTGGACACGCGTACAAAATGCCAACTGGCTTACTGTCAACGAGAAACGTGCCGCCACTGGCTATGAAGAAGTAGACGGCGGGGATGTTGTACTTGTCCCTGCAACACTGGTACCGCTTCAAGGTGCAATACAATTACCACAGGGAGACCCGAATCTTGCCAATCCACAAAACGCAACATACTGATAGGAGGGAGGCTTTAAGAACCCGCTATTGGAAGGCAGTAGAGAGGGCAAGGGCGCCGTGGTATCGTGTGACGATCAATCGCATGAAGGAGTTCTTCAGGCAGGAGCAGGACAGGATACAGAAGATACTCATCGGCATACACACGGTAGACGCCTTTCAGTTCGCTATAGACGCAGAACTTGAACGCTCTAAGCCGTTATGGGCAGAGCTTTTCAGGACGGTATACCTAACCGTAGGCAAGGACTTCGGGAGACGGACAGCGGAAAGTTTTAAGGGCGCCATGGGGCCGTCAGAGATAAAAGAACTTACCGACGCGTGGGATCATGAGGTCTTCAACTGGTTAACGAAGGAATCAATGAAGAAGATAACACAGATTACAACCACGACAATAAATCAGGTCAGGCTTGAACTCTCTGAGGGTGTAGCAGCAGGCGAGGGGATTGATGTGATAGCAAAGCGGATTGATAAGCTGTATCTGGATAAGATAATTCCACACCGTAGTGAGGTTATAGCACGCACAGAGGTTATTGCCGCATCAAACCTCGGTTCACGTGCAGGGGCAAAACAGACCGGCCTTGTGCTGAACCATAAATGGATTTCTACAAGGGACATACGGACAAGGAATTTTCACGCAGCGGCGGATGATGAAACAGTACCTATGGACACACCTTACCTTGTTGGCGGTGAACAGCTTATGTTCCCGGGTGATACAAGTCACGGTGCATCAGGCAGAAATATTATCAATTGCCGGTGCACAGAGGGTTTTATCCCTGTGAGCGGGTCTTTCATCCCTCCCACGTCACCACAACAGCAAGGGAATAATCTCAGGCAGAGATTGAGGGAGGTTGAAAAGGAGATTGTTAAACTTAAGGTGGAAAAGGCGTTTATCTTCAATTCTGATGGAACTGTATTTCATCAGAAATTAGGGGATGAAGACATGGTAGCGTTTACACCAGATGAGGCAAGGAAGTTTGGAGATAAAGTACTTACACATAATCATCCACTTGATATTACCCTCTCAGAGAATGACATCTTCCTTGCAAGAAATACTAATCTTGCTGAAATCAGGGCCGTAGGGGATAAGTATATTTATTCCATGAAGCCCGGGCCTGATGGATGGAAGACAGAACAGGAGTATATTCAGGCATACAATGCAGCTAAAACAGAGTTTAACCCGGCACTTGAGAAAAAATATGAGGATGGTATAATCACACAAACTGAATATAAAGGGAAACTCAGAGATAAAATCTGGAGAAAGGTGGCTCAAGATGTCGGATACGAATACAAAAGGATTCCATGGCCAAAAAAAGGGGAAAGACACTTACATACTCGACGACAGCGAACAATGGCTTGGGTATGAAGCAACGGATAATAGTGTTACGTGTCACTTTTGTATCCACTGGAACAGAAACAAGCCTGATTATGACTTGAGTGACCCTGTTAAACTATGTGATGCCTTTGATGAAATACCACGTGAGATTTGGAGAGGGAGGGTGAGCCATACAAAGCCATATCAGGGAGACAGAGGAATACAATTTGAGTTAAAGCTCAAGAAATGATGAAAAAGTCTTGACAATCATTAAAGAATTTGCTAACAATCATTTCAACGGTTCACTGACCATACATTTTTCAAATGGAAAACCGAGATGTTGGGAACGGTTAGAACAAGGTAAGTTTTAAGGTCTTTTAAAATTAGAAGAGAAGTACGAGGGAACCCGAGACGAAGGGCCTCATCAGGGCGTAAAAACCCCGGTGAGGCCCTTTTTTATTTTGGAGACATGACATGAACAGAAAATCTTTCCGGCTGGAGCTTAAACAGATTGGCGATACCGGAGAATTCACCGGATATGCCGCAGTATTCGGTAACGAAGACTTCCATGGAGATGTAATTGAGCAGGGTGCATTCAAACGCACCATAGACCACTCAGGCGGTAAGATTCCCATACTCTGGCAGCATAGCTCTTATGAACCAATTGGTATCGGACTTGAGATGCAGGAAGATGCTACCGGCCTACAGGTTAAGGCCGCACTCAATCTTGATACCATAAGAGGCAGAGAGGCATACAGCCTGCTGAAGCAAGGGGCACTCAAGGGGCTTTCCATCGGATATGATGTAGTCAAAGACAGTTGGGATAATGGAAAGAGAATCCTCAAAGAACTCAAGCTCTGGGAATACTCCCTTGTTACCTTCCCTGCAAACCCGATGGCATTAATCAGCAATGTAAAATCTGTTGATAAACAGGAAATAGAGAAAACAATAAAGACATTACAGGCCCTCCTTAACGAGCCTGATCCGGCTGACCCGGGGGAATCCCACTCATCCGGTAAAGGCACAGAAGGACCCGGCCACAATGAACCGAGTGACCCGGATATATTCCACTCACTTGAGGCAATGGTACACGACATGAAGCAATTTACTAAAACACGATAGGAGGAAAAAAGAAGATGACACCTGAAGAACTTAAAGCAATGCAGGAAGAGATGAATAAAGTCTGGCACGACATGAAGAAGATGGTTGAGCGCCAGGAGACAGAGATTAAACAGCTTGGAAGTGCGGCGCCTGAAACAAAGGCTGCAATTGATGCCATGAATACCAGGCTTGATGAGATTGAGACAAAACTTAACAGACCTGGTACAGGAGGAAGCCAGTCGCAGGATAATGCGGGTGTGGCGGCACGTGAGGCCAAAGCGGCATTCATGAAGTGGTGCAAAAAAGGGATTCTCACCCCTGAAGAATCAAAAGCCCTCTCAGTCTCGGATGACACCACAGGCGGCTACCTTGCACCTTCAGAGTACGTGAATGAAATTCTCAAAAGCATCGTAGAGTTCTCCCCAGTAAGGTCTATAGCAAGGGTTCGTACAACAAACCAGAAGAGTGTTCAGATACCTAAGCGTACCGGCGTTTTCTCCGCTGCATGGGTCTCTGAGGTAGGAACAAAGAGTGAGACCACAGGGCTTGCTTATGGGGTTGAGGAAGTGCCTACACATGAACTTTTTGCACTGGTAGACATCAGCCAGCAAGACCTTGAGGATTCCGCCTTTAACCTTGAATCTGAGCTGTCTCAGGAGTTTGTGGAGCAGTTTGGAGTTGCAGAGGGGGCGGCATTCGTAACCGGTAACGCAGTAGGTAAGCCGGAAGGGCTGCTTACCTATGCCAGTGTAGGCGAGACCGTTAGCGGGGCTGCTTCTGCAATAACGTTAGATGGTCTGATAAGCATATTTCATGATCTGAAAGACTCTTATGCACGCAATTCCACATGGCTCTTAAAACGGTCTTCCCTGAAGGCGATTAGACAGCTCAAGGATGCAAATGGTCAATATCTCTGGCAGCCTGCAATAGCCAACAGCTCTCCGGCAACAATCCTTGACAGGCCGTATGTTGAATCAATAGATATGCCTACCATTGCAGCAAATGCCTATCCTGTCCTGTTCGGTGATTTCCGTAGGGCATATACGATAGTTGACAGGGTGCAGATAACAGTGCAGAGAGACCCTTATACTCAGGCAACTACCGGTAAAATCAGGTTCATCGCAAGAAAGCGTGTAGGTGGTCAGGTAGTCATGGCCGAGGCCGTAAGGAAACTCAAAGTCAGTGTTTAACCAGTAATACATAACTCAGGGGGAGGGGGTAAGCACTTCTCCCCTTTAATTTTACTTTGATAGGAGGAATTCAGGTATGAAGGATTTATACAATAACCTCAGCGTTGCTCAGTCTCTTCCGGCTGCAGCCAGAACAGCCAGTGCAAACGGCACTGGTGTAGATTTGCAGGGATTTGAGGGGGCATTGGTAATTATATCAACCGGCACAATCACTGATGGTACACATGCGATAGCTATTCAGGAATCAGATGATAACTCTACCTTTACCGCTGTTGCTGCCGCAGATTTACAGGGTACTGCACCGTCAATAGGGGCGGCAAACGATAATGTAGACTACAAGGTTGGTTACATAGGTGCAAAGCGTTATATCCGTGCGGCTGTAACAGTGTCCGGTGCTACGACCGGCGGTGTATATTGTGCCATTGTTGCTAAAGGCTTTGGCAGACACAGACCATCTGCATAAAAGGTGATAAATGCGAGTACGAATGAAGATAACCCACTCCGGCAGTCCTGATGGTATAGAGGTCAGGACATACCATATCGGGGAGGTCGTACGCCTCCCCGACTCCCTTGCAACAGTATTCTTACGTGAAGGTTGGGCAGAGCAGGATAAAAGCATGGATGGGCCAAAGGAAATAAAGGCCGGAAGAGAAACAAAGAAACAAAGAAAATAAATGACAATCAGGCTGATAAACATTTCTGATCTGAAATTATTCATGGACAAGAGCGATGATGCTCATGATGGCCTGCTTTCCCTGATTGTAGAGCAGATAAGCAGCAGGCTTGAGTCATACATGAACCGGCAGTTAAAAAAGATGTCACGCACGGAATACTTTACCGGCGGAAACAGGCTGTATTGGTTAAAGGCATTTCCTGTTGATGAATCTCAAACACTTACAGTTAAAGTAGACAGTATTACTCAGACCAAAGACAGCGATTACTACCTCTGGCCAGAGATAGGAGAAATTGAATTTACATCGTCTGTCCCTGCTACAAAGCCCAGAAATATCGAAGTCACATATACAGGAGGATATGCAGAACTTAACGGAGTACTACAAGTCCCGGACGACATAATGAGGGCATGTTTAATGCAGAGTGCCTTTGAATTCCGCCGTAGAAAAGACATAGGTCTATTAACTGTAACTATGCCGGACGGTTCAGTGACTACACAGTCACCGGCAAAACTGTTGAAGGAAGTAGAGGAATCCATAAAACCTTACAGGAGATACCCGGGCATTTAGCATGACCACTACACGGCAAAATATCCTATCAAACATAGTCAGCACAGTCCAGGGCGTTACTTCCATCAAACACGTGGAGGCAAACAGGTTCACGGCAGTAGATGCAGAAGTTATGCCTTATCCGGCATGTTTCATCTATTCTGACAGAGAAGAGCGTGTTGAGGAAGTCCTGAGCAGGGAAACATGGCGATGGACAGTTATCTTGGAAGTCTGGATGCACGGCAACACTGATGCAGAGACCATGCTGGCAGCTATACATAAGGCTATGCAGGATGACTACACACGCGGCGGATATGCCTATAACTCATATAGGACAGGGGTTGAGTTCCTTGTTATAGACCCAAGTAAAGAGACACATGCAATGCTGATCACGTATACGATTCGTTACTACCATGCAACAGGGGTTATGTAATGAATATTACGGTACAGGTAGAAGGTAAAGAACAGGTTATAGCCAATGTAAAGAGGCTGACCGAAACCGTGGTAAGGAAAGTTAAAACCGCCATGAGAACGGCAGCACTTGACGTACAGCGAGATGCTAAACGACGTGTGGCGGTAGATACGGGCAATCTCCGTGCTTCAATCAAGGCTAACATCTCCCCTGATGGACTTAAAGCGGAGATTGGGGTTGATAAACAGGCTAACGCTAACTATGCCCCGTATATAGAATACGGAACAAGACCGCACTGGCCTCCCCTTTCTGCCTTAACAGAATGGTGCAGGAGGCATAGGATGCAGGGTAAGGAATTTCTAATAGCGAGGAAGATTGCACGTTACGGCACGAAGCCGAGGCCGTTTCTGATACCGGCATGGGAAAGCGTCAAGCCAGGCTTCATTAAGGCTATGCAGGATGCAGTAAAGGCGGATGGGTATTGATGAACATCATCAACGACATAAAACTATATTTCTTATTGCGTGAACTACGCAAGGATACAAAGAAAGGAAACGTTATGAAAAACTGGAGAACTTCTATAGGCGGATTAGTATCAATAATCGGGATAATACTTCCTCAATTCGGTATAAGCCATGAACTGGCATCTGCTGTTCAGGTTATAGGCACGGCAATAATAGCCTATTTTGCAAAAGACCACGTCAATACCGGCACAGGGGCATAACCGGAAGAGGGGGTTGAATGTCATTTGATAGCCTGTTAACTCATATGCCGTTTATAGCACTTTCTACAGGTAAGACTCATTTGAATTTCAGCAGAATTGCTGAAGCGATAATTATAGCAGTGATAGCCGGAGGACTTTCAGCTTACATCACAGTCCAGAAACTTGAATATAAATTATCATATCTTGAGCAGAAGGTGGATAAGCTGTATTCGGATGTATATAAGCCAATGTGGGAGCGTAAATGAGTAGAGACCCTGAAGCATTCATAAAACCTGAACTTATTCCACAGTTCAAGGAAGGCTGTGCAAAGGTTGGACATCTTGTAATCATCACGAGTGTAGACCGTACCATGCAGGAACAAACTGCCCTATATGCTCAAGGCAGATGCTCTATTGAAGAGGTCAACATAAAGAGAAGACTTGCGGGGTTGGTTGACATTAAGCAGGAGCAAAACAAGATTGTTACATGGACGATGCAGAGCAAACACATACCGGATGGAACAGGTAAATCCCATGCCTTTGATTTCGCAATCGTGAAGAATGGTAAAGTGTGTTGGAATATCAAGGCTGATGTGGATGCTGATGGCATACCGGATTACGAAGAATGTGCCAAAGTAGGTGAGGGTTTAGGATTGAGGTCAGGACGAACCTTTAAGAACCCAGACTATCCTCATCTGGAGATTGTATAACTTATGAATATCTCAGTACAAGTAATAGCTCAGTCTCCCAGTAAGGTTGCTTTTAATATAATCACTCCTGATGGTTCAAAAAAAATATGCTTACTTAAATCTGACTTCCAACTTGACCCTGAGGATTATGAGATAGCACTTATTGCAGTGTTGAAGAACTTTGCAAAAGAATCGGGGTTAACTACTTGGGTTCAGCGTAAAACTGCTATAGAAGGAAAGGTTTTTAAGATATGACTATGGTGAATGTTAGAGGCATCAATATAGCCCCAGGTCTGATGGCTCGTACAGGGGCAGGTGCTTTGGGGACAACCTCATTCACAATGGATGAAGCCACTGACCATTGTGGAGTGATAATTGTTATCCCAAGAACAGGGACTCTAACTAAGATAGGGGTTAGGGTATCCACAATGACTACCTCAGACACGCTCAAGGTGTCTTTAGAAGGCGTAGATGCTACAAATGGAAGACCTGATGGTGTTGTTACGCCTGTTAATGCTTCTGGAACACAAGGCAATTTGTCTGCTAGTACAACTTACTGGGTAGCCCTGAATGGAGGTGCAGGGGTCTCTGTCACTGCTGGTACTAAAGTCGCTATCACAGTCAGATGGAATGCTTATGTTTCAGGGAATATATTAATAGCTTATATCATGAACTCCAATCTCCATCAGGCTGGATTTCCTTATGGCTATAGCTATAATAACACTGGTGCAGTCTGGGCGTTAAATGCAAGTTGCCCTAATTTTGGCTTAGAATATAGTGATGGGGTGATAGAACCTATAATTCAGAGTTGGCCCGCAGTAGGCGTGAACTCTGAAGGGTGGAATAGTGGGAGTAATCCTAATAGAAGAGGTTTAAGATTTTCTTTGCCCTACAAGGCAACAGTTTCAGGGGTCTTAGTAGATGTGGATTCTGATGGAGATTGTAATATTATCTTATATGATTCTGATGGCGTGACTGTTCTTGAAAATGTTGCGGTTGATACTAATATAAGGTATTCAGAATCAGCAGCAAGCACACAATATGTTCCATTTTCAACACCAAGAACACTATCTATAGATACATTTTATAGAGTAGTTATTCTACCTGCAAGTACCACAAATGTAACAGAGACCTATTTATTTGTCACTGACGATGGTGCAAACGCCGCTATGAATGGCTTAGATGGAGGAGTTAACTTTCATTATACAACTTGTAATGGTGTTCCTGCAAACGAAGCATCATGGACACAAACACTTGTAAGGAGACCGCCTATCGCATTAGTAATTAGCCAATTAGATAATGGAGTAGGCGGTGGCGGTAGCTCAAGTGTATGGGGGTCAATTAGATGATTTATCTTGGCGAATACAAGGCAGGGACAACAGTTTTCTATGCTGCCAATTTCCACAATGATACTGGTACACTTGAAGACCCTACCACTCCGGAAGCTCAGATAAGAAATAGTGCAGGGACATGGAGTGCCTTGACTGCTCCTGCAAAGCAGAATACAAAGACCGGCCATTATGGTGGAACGGTAGATACAACAGGGTTTTCAGTAGGTCAGCATGTCATTAGACTGGCAGGGACGGTAAGCACTTCAAAGACTGTGGCAACGGAGTTTTGTTTTACGATTGTGGCCAATATTGAGAGCGATACTTATGCACGGGTTGGCGCCCCCGCCGGTGCGTCAGTGAGTGCGGATATTGCAGGGATACAAGCTGACACCAATGACCTGCAGACACAGGTTGGGACTGCCGGTGATGGTCTAACAAGTCTTGGTGATACAAGGATTGCGAACCTTGATGCGACTGTTTCAAGCCGTGCTTCAGGTACGGACTACACTGCAACAAGGGCAGCAAAGATTGATAACCTTGATGCTACCGTGTCCTCAAGATTGGCCTCTGCAAGCTATACAGCCCCTGACAATGCAGGTATAAGCACTATCCTCACTGAGAGCCAAAGTCACCCTACGCTTGCGGAGATAGAGGCTACTACTGTGCTGGCGAAAGAGGCAACGGTCTCGGTAGTCAAGGCCAAAACTGACAACCTGCCCGCTGACCCTGCATCAAACACACAGGTAAATACAAGGCTTGCGACATCAGGATATACATCGCCGGATAATGCAAGCATCACGGCGATAAAGGCAAAGACGGACACTATCGCATGGCAGGATGTAACAGATATAAAAGATGCGGGATTAGGCAAGTGGTCAATCAATAAATATACAAACATCCTGACTATGTACAAGGCTGACGGAGTAACAATACTGAAACAATTCAACCTTACGGATAACGCCTCATTGAGTGAAAGGGTGCCGGTATAATGGATTATCGGGGGATTGTAACTCAAGGCTATCATGTAGATGCGGGCGGGCAAAATAGTCTCAGTATTGTCTCTATGGGCTATATCTCAATACTGGCTGAGATTAAGTATATTTTTAACATTGTAGAACAGACAGCATATTTTCAGGTAACAAAATTGAAAGATGTACTTTTCGGCAAAGTGCAGGCAGATGATACGAAATTCACTATAACAAAATCAGAAGAGGTGTTGTTCTAATGTCGTCATATCAGTTTGTTGCAGGGGATACCGGCTCTAAGCTCAGGGTTACATGCAAGAATGATTCAGATAACACCGTCATTGACCTTACAGATGCGACTGTAAAACTGA
>JACRGV010000052.1 GCA_016212215.1 Nitrospirota bacterium | reverse complement strand
ACGTACTTCGGCTATTTCCTCATGGGCGAATTCTCTGCCACGATATCTGACCGCCATCTCCATTCATCATGTTGTACCATAGATGGCAACCAGAACGCAAGTAGTTTTTTCGTGTCACCACGCCTCACTGAAGGGTTACTACCTTGACCTCTTGTGAAATATATACTTGTGTTCTCAGTTCCGCAGCCGAACCTTTTGCTATATTTAAGAATCTCTGGAAATCCGGGATACGATTTTTCCCATACTTCTAAATCTTCAAAAGAAGCGCCCACAATTTCCTCTTACTTTTATATTTTTCTTAACCGTTAACTGTAAACTGTCAACTGTGAACGGTTACGCTAAGCTATACTTGTGGGATTGGTCTGATGTAGAGGATGAGGCGGCCCGCTTTGAGAATCTCATAGCATCTCATCTTCTGAAATTTGTTCATTTTATTAACGATTATGAGGGATTCAAGGCAGAGTTGAACTTCCTGCGTGATGTTGATAAGCGGGAGGTTGACTTTCTCGTTGTCATAGGCGGCAAGCCGTGGTTTGCAGTTGAAGTTAAACTCAATGATACTACCCCGTCACCCCATCTTACCTACTTCAAAGAACGTATGGCAATACCATACTTATATCAGGTAGTAAAAAGAGATTCTGTTGACAGGCTTGAAAAGGGTATCAGGATTATTTCCGCAGGAAAATTTCTTTCATCCCTCGTATAATCCTGGTAGATACCAATGCATTCCTAAAACTTGACTTATGTATCAATGGCCACACGCCAAATACTCACAACAGCAATTCTCGGTGAAATATCAGGCAAGTGCTCTTACAGCGGGGTTAGAAAACCCCGCCTATCGCGATAGGCGGGACATTCCTGTCCCGCATTAGCAAGGGAAAAAGGGTTCACCGAGAATTGCTGTACTCACAAAGGAATTGTTGACATATCTGTTTAATATCATTAACCTCTTCAAGGCTAATATGTATTTTCTAAGGAAAAAGGGGATTGATATAGAGTGATTACACAGTTGTTCATTGCTTTGGGATTCCTGACAGTTCTGCCCATTCCAATGAAGGGGGAATTAAGGCCGGCAGATATGGGGAGGGCAATGGCCTTCTTTCCGGTTGCCGGAGCCGTTATCGGAGGGATTCTTGTTTCTGCGGATGTGGCGCTGTCATACATACTGCCGAAATCTGTAGCAAGTTTTATACTGGTTGTGGTTCTTGCACTGATTACAGGCGGTCTTCACTTAGACGGCCTTGCAGATACTTGTGATGGTTTGTATGGCGGGAAGACAAGGGAAGATGCCCTTGCTATTATGAAGGACAGCAGGGTGGGGGCGATCGGTGCGGTAGGGCTTATTATGATTATAGGGCTTAAATACACAGCAATCCATGAGATTCCTCAGACCATGAAATATGCTGCTCTTTTATTAATGCCGACCCTTTCAAGATGGGCGATAGTACTGATGGCCGCTTTATCTGACTATGCAAGAGTGAACAAAGGTACCGGTAAAGATTTTGTTGAAACAGTAACGCCGCTTAACCTTGTGACAGCTACCTTTTTTGCATGTGTTGCAGCCATAGTCATGATGGGGTGGATAGGTGCTCTTCTCATCTCATTTATAGGGGGTGTTACTCTCATCGGGGTAGTATACTTTAAGAAGAGATTGGGTGGCGTTACAGGTGATGTTTTAGGGGCAGTCAATGAGTTTAATGAGGTGATGGTGCTTTTGTTTATACTTATAATGGCACAGGTTTAATAAAGATAGATAGAAGTTAGCAGAAGTAAGATGTAAGAAACAAGAATTGCAATAGATATTCCCTCCCCCTTGAGGGGGGAGGGTCAGGGTGGGGGTGAGCTATGGTAATTTTCAAATGAGCTACACACGAGCATATTTAATCCGTCATGGTCATCTTGTAAACTCACATAAAGGAGTCTATAACGGTCATTCAGATATTGAATTATCTCCTGAAGGTGTGGCACAGACCACTGCTGTAGCGGCGTGTTTAAAAGATAAAACCATTAGTGCCATCTATTCAAGTGACCTGAGACGTTCTCTGGATGGGGCTAAAATTATTGCGGCGTCTCAAGGCTTAGAGGTAATTCCATCAGATGCCTTAAGGGAGATAAATCTGGGGTGCTGGGAAGGACTGACCCCTGATGAAATCCGGTCAAATTACACAGAGTCATGGGACAGGTGGCTTGCAGATCCTATACGTACATGCCCGCCGGGCGGTGAGACCATTCCTGAGATGCAGTCGAGGGTGATTAAAGAGTTTGAGGGTATTATTAAAAAACATGCGGGTGAGGAAATTGTATTATTTACCCATGCAGGTGTAAATAGAATTATTATCTGCTATGCCCTGAACCTGGCAATAGAAAATTGTTTCAGGATACAGCAGGATTTCTGCAAGGTGAATATTATAGATTTTTACGAAACGACTGCTGTGGTAAAATTGCTTAATGGTAGACCACCCCTTTCCCCCTTAATTTAAGGGGGAGGAAGAACTATGGAGATATTCAGATGAACCGTCATGAGCCGGTGGCTCACAAATAGCAATGAAAACCCCACCCTCACCCTAACCCTCTCCCTGAGGGAGCGGGGGCTAGGTTGATTACCTCCCCTTCAAGGGGAGGGGTAGGGTGGGGCTGGGGTTGATTTTCGGATGAACCGTCATGAGCCATGGTTCACAAAGGGCCATGAAAATCAACGGGACAAGAAAGTCCCGCCTATCCTCGTAGAAATGGATAGGCGGGGTTTTCTTACCCCGCCGGAAGGGATTTTCGGATGAACCCACATGAGCCGTGGGCTCACAAAGGGCCATGAAAATCAGCGGGACAGGAATGTCCCGCCTATCCTCGTAGAAATGGATAGGCGGGGTTTTCCAACCCCGCCGGAGGGGATTTTCGGATGAACTGCCATGAACCTTCGGTTCACAAAGGTTGATGAAAATAAGGCCCCCTCCCCTTAGTCCCCTCCCGCAAGGGGAGGGGAGATATGAAAGATTGCCGAAGATTCCCCCTCCCTTGACGGGAGGGGGTTAGGGGGAGGGTGAGCTATGGAGATTTTCGGATGAAGAAATCGGTTATCGCATTGATGTGCGGATTGAGTATGTTGTGCATGAATAAGGCCGGTGCTGAGAGTATCAGTCCGGATGATGTACTTATTACTGCCGCACGGGGAGGGGTTCTGAGGTCACAGATACCGACTACTGTTACAGTCATAACAGAGAATGATTTAAGAGAAAAAAATGCCGCCACTGTATCTGATGTACTGAGAGAGGTACCGGGGTTAGCTGTTACACAACAGGGAGGGCCCGGCAAAACTTCTTCAGTCTTTATTAGAGGGGCAGAGTCGCGGCATACACTTGTATTAATTGACGGTATAAGGGTAAACAGCCCGACAATGGGAGGGTTTGATTTTGCGGATATGAATGTTAATGATATTGAGAGGATTGAGATTATCCGGGCGCCTCTGAGTACATTGTATGGCTCTGATGCTATGGGCGGGGTCATACAGATATTTACCAAAAAGGCACATACTACTTCAGGTACTGTAACTGTGGAGACAGGAAGTTTTGATACGAAAAGAGAAGATGTCTCAACCTCATTGAAGGCCGACAGATATGACTTACATGTTAGTGCATCACACCTTGAGACCGAAGGTTTTTCCACTTCAAGTACAGGCAATGAAAAGGATGGTTACAGAAACACAACCATATCTTCAAAAATGGGAATATCTGCCGGGGCCACAGGAAGGATTGATATATCAGCACGCCTTACAGAATCCAATACTGATTTGGACGGATTCGGTATTGATGATCCGAATTACAAACAGCAGAGGCAATGGAATCTGCTTGGTATAAACTACAGTTCTTCTCTTAACAGCAACTGGGACCAGCGCCTGACATTAACAAGCTCGGATGATGAGTTTGTTTATACTGATGATGATACACCATGGAACAGGGGGCAGTTCAACTCAAGGGTAGATACTGCGAACTGGCAGCATAACATACACAGTGACGATGGCGCTGAATTGACGATTGGTTATGAGAGGATGCATCAACTTGGTGATATCCCCGGCAGTTACAATAAAAAGGTTGATAACAGTGCCGTCTATATTCAGGACCAGAGGGGTCTGAAGTCACCTGTACAGCTCTTAGCCGGATTAAGATGGGATGACAGCACAATATATGATAGCGCCTTTACATACAGGGCAGGGATAACTCATACACCGGCCAATGGGGTAAAATGGTTTGCCCAATATGGGACAGGTTTCAAAGGCCCTAATCTGAATGACCTGTTCCGGCCTGAAGATTTGTTTTCTATAGGCAACCCCAATCTGAAACCTGAGAAGAGTAAAGGATGGGAGATTGGAACAGAGCAGGTTGTCTCCGGCAGTTCGTCTGTATCAGTGAGTTATTTTAAGAATAGTTATGAGGACATTATTCAGTGGCTTCCGAATACAGCCGGTAAATATCAGCCTCAGAACAGGAGAAAGGCATTATCTGATGGTGTTGAGGCAAGCATTGTATGGCAGTCCGGTCAGATGCTTAGAATCGAGGGAACTTATACTTACAATGACACAGAAGACAGTGAGACCCATTTCTATCTCCAGAGGAGGCCGTTAAATAAGTATGGTGTTGTTTTACTTGTGAACCCATCCGGCAATCTAAGGATGACTATCAACTTTAATCACTCAGGAAGAAGAGTGGAATGGGCAGATACTGATTTCGATGGCAAACCTGACCGGCAGAAGGTCATGTCAGCCTATTCAAAAGTTGACCTGTCAGGAAGTTATAAACTCAGCAGAACAATAGAGATATTTTTCAGAATAGAAAACCTTTTGGATGAAAATTATACAGAGGCTATTGGTTACAACACAGCAGGCGTTTCTTCGTATAGCGGAGCGAGGATAACGCTTTAAAAAGGTTACCTAACATATTCGGTTTAATCCGCTGATGAGGTGATGGAAAAGGAGGCAAGTGCTCCTTCGTCCAGGGTCTTACTGTCTACCTTGAGGTATGCAGTGCCTTCCCCTGCAATTACTATGGCCTCGGCGACACCCCTGATCTGCATGAGTCTGCCGGCGATGTCGTTTGCATCTGTTTCTCTGATCCTGCCGATGTTCAGTATATATCCGGTCAGGAAGCTCGGTTTCTTCATGGTGACAGCAAAGAGAAACCAGGTAACAGATAGCAGGGCCGTGAAAACGAATACTCCCTCCAGACCATGACGTCCGTATACCCAGCCGCCGATTGTACCTCCAATGAAAATGCCCAGGAATTGTGAACTCGAGTAGACCCCCATGGCTGTTCCCTTTGCATCAGGAGGGACCACCTTGGAGATCAGGGAAGGGAGACTGGCCTCCATCAGGGTAAAAGCGGCAAAGAATACAATCAATGCAGCCGTTGTGCCGGCCAGGCTGTAATGCCACTCCATCAGCGCCAGATTGGCAGCGGCCAGAGACAGGATGGCACCGAGGAATACCGGTTTTAATTTGCGGCGCTTCTCCGCCAGGATAATGAAAGGTACCATGATTGCCGCTGCTGCGGCCAGCACCGGCAGATACAGATACCACTGATGACGTGCATCAAGGCCGGCTGCGTCCCTTAGTGCTATCGGCAGGGCCACGAAGTTGGCAGTAAGGATAGCATGAAGTGAGAGGACACCATAATCCAGCCGCAAGAGCTGGCCATCGGTAAGTACCTTACGAAACAGGGCAGGGACCGCTTCGGCATCCCGGTGCAGGCGCACCTGAGCTGGTTTTGGTACTATTGCAACCAGAACCAGCTCACCGGTAAGGGCAAGACCTGCCGTCAACCAGAAAATACCATGCACACCTATGTATCCGTTAAGTATAGGCCCCAGCACCAGCGCCAGTGCAAAGGATCCCCCGATGGTCATACCGAGGATGGCCATGGCCTTGGTACGATGTTCCTCCCTTGTGAGGTCGGCGATCATGGCCAGTATTGTTGAACCCACGGCTCCGGCTCCCTGTAGAATGCGGCCTATAATTACTCCATAGATAGAATCCGACATTGCCGCTACAGCACTGCCCAATGCGAAGATCAGCAGGCCGGTAGTAATTACAGGTTTGCGTCCGAGCCAATCCGAAAGCAATCCGAATGGGATCTGAAAGATGGCCTGGCTCAGCCCGTAACCGCCGAGTGCAAGGCCGATTGTGAGCGGTGTGACGCCGGTCAGGCGCTCTGCATATATAGAGAACACCGGGTAGATCATGAACAGCCCCATCATCCGCATGGCAAATATAATTGATAATGACATTGTCGAACGGATTTCAGAGGTAGTCATGCGACTGAGATGACTGCCGGAAGACTGTTTTAAATTAGACATTCTACCGGTATTCACTTTGTGTTTTCCTATTGGAAAATAAGAGGAACGTGCCATTGTGATATTCTTCAAATGCTATCCTGAGTTCCTCCTGTGTGTTCATTACTATAGGGCCGTACCATGCGACCGGTTCTCCGATGGGTTTTCCGGATATTAACAGGAACCTTACCGGTTCAGATTCAGTAGTTACCATGACCTGATTACCATCGTCAAACAGGATAATAGTTCCATTACCGATAGACGAATCTCTTTGCATGTCAAAATAGTTGATCCCTTCAGTCTCATAAGAAAAGGGATTCTTCTCATTGCAGAAGTATCCCTTACCCTCAATAACATAAGCGAAAACCGTATGCCCACGCTTTGTTGGATGAACGTATTCGGACCCTGCGCTTACAGTGATGTCAAAATATTCCGGGTCAATGACAATGTCCTTAACAGGCCACTGAATGTCCCCGAGCCTGCCGGATATGACCTTGATTTTTGTGCCGTTATCCAATACCACCTCTGGAATTTGTTCGCTATTTATATCCCGGTAGCGGGGTTCCATCATCTTATGGCTTGCGGGTAGATTGGCCCAGAGCTGGAAGCCGCCCATCATTCCGTTAGTATCACCCTTGTGCATCTCCTGATGAATAATCCCATTACCGGCGGTCATCCACTGCAGGTCGCCTGCGGATATTATACCCGAGTTCCCCATGCTGTCACCATGCTCTACCTTTCCACTCAGGACATAAGTGATGGTCTCTATCCCGCGGTGCGGATGCCACGGGAACCCCTTTAGATAATACTCCGGATTGTCTGAGCGGAAATCATCCAGAAGCAGGAACGGATCAAACATGGGAACTTCGCTGAATCCAAAGACGCGATTCAGATGGACGCCTGCACCTTCGATTGTAGGTTTACTTTTTAAAACCTTACGAATCTTTCTGATTTCTGTCATATCTATCCTCCTTTTAATGTCCCCGTTTCTGTTGCAGCACCGGCACGGTCAAGTTCAGCCGCTGATCTCACAAATACACCGATTTCAAGGGGCTTGGCGAGGCTGTCGGGAAATGTGTCAGCATGAGGTTTTCGTGTCCACTATTGACATCAGACATCAGGGCTTCGACTGTCAGTTTATTTATTTTCTTTTTGGCCATTATTTGTTAGTCTCCAATATTTTTTTCCCTTTGGCAGTCAGGCGATATTTCTGGAGGCGGCTGTTGGGCTTGTCGGGGATGGTGTATTCAACAAAACCGTCAGTTATCAGTCTGCTCATTAAATCATTTAAGTAGCGGCTTGGCTTGGCTTTACCCAATTTATTCGCCAACTCTTTTTTGCTTAGCAGGTTCTCATATAGATAGCGAAGCAGTTTAACCGCCAGTTCTGACTCTACCCCCGACTCTACCCCTGACTCTACCCCTGACTCTGGATGTAACTTGGTACCGACTACCCCGGTGACTTCCCCGGTAATCCCGCCGACGGCTTTGAAGGCCAGTTCAGGCTTTCTTCGGATAGTAACCACAAAACCGTCTGTAAGGGCAAACTCCGGTTCATCAAGACCCACATCACGGCAGCGCTTAATCATATCACCTGTTCCGGTGCCCATGCGTTCGATATATTTGGTAAGATATAGCGGCTCGGCCAATAAGGGATTGCAGGGCACGGAGCCGTGGGGCTTTCGCAGTTTAGCGAGTGTCAAGGAAGGCGGGAGTGTACCGGGGTTCCAGACTTCCAGCCGATCTGCGAAGAGCATCACCTGAATGCTGCCGTTGTTTGTATAATCCCGATGGGCCACGGCATTGACAATGGCCTCGCGAATCACTTCAGGGGGCATCTCGTATGCCACTGGTGCTTGGACGCTCTGTGCCCGGGTTCCGACAGCAAGATCGATTTTGGAAAGTACAAAATCAACGGCCTGATCTACAAGATCAAAGACTGTTCCTTTGTAAATCCGGTAAAAGGGAATGGGCTTGGTTACCTCAACGCCATGAAAATGGGCACACTTAATCTCGGAGGAAATAAGGAAACGTTGCGGCTGTTTTCCAAAAAGCAAGACTGCTGCATTGCTCGGTCTTTCTTTATCAAGGAGATTCAGATGAGTAAGTACCTCCAGTGCCGTGGAGCCTTCAGGCAGAGGGAAGCCTCTGGCCCGTCGGGCCCGACTAAGAAATGTTTGAATCTTATCTTCGTCCAGATCGTCCATGGCGGCGTTCCTGCAGAAAGAGGCGTCAAAGGGTGCTGAACGTATCAATTCGTGGTCATCAAGATATTGAACGAGGCTTCCGTATATCGCGGCTACCAGCTCTGCGGTACTAACAAAGCGGCGCCTCACAACCTGGTCTCCCGCCGCCTTGATAAGGGCCTGCATTTTGGGGGCCTTACCGCCATCGTCAGCGCCTCTGACAAAAATTAGACGGTGTTTCCCGAGCCGAGTCGCAAGGTCGAACTCCCGATGCGTAGGAGAATAACCTTTAGCGTCTTCCTTTCCGTATTCCTTGCCGAACAGCCCCACGTAAATGTCACACTGCTTAGCTTCGTGTAGATAGACCTCGTCGGCCCGTCTATCAATGGCGGGCACATCTTCAAAAAGAAAAACATCATAGAACCGCCGGAATAGCGGATCCCCCCGCAAATAATCGCGAAGAGCCGTACGCTCTGCCGTAAACTCCTTCTGGACACTGCTGATGAATAGTCTAATTTTCATTATTCGCTATTTTCTCGATCATTTTATTAAACTCGTCTTCAACCTTTATAAAGATTGAGTTCTTTCCGTAGCCGTTATTTTAAAATTCAACGCATATTCTAATTAAAACTGTCCTAAACAGCAAGAAAATCATATTACGTTTTCTTGTGCCTGATGAGCTCTTCAGGCGGCTTCATAGTCCTGAAATTATAGAATAGTAACAGGTCATATATTATTTTCATTCCGCCTGCCATGAAGAATGGCATGCTTAACAGGGCGGGGTATGTGAGGAATATACCGCTTAAAACAGGTGAGAATGATGAACCAATGGAACGTGCTATGGTGGTTATTCCGGCGGCGGCAGAGCGTTCATCCGGGCTGACAACGGCCATTGTAAAGGACTGTCGGGTGGGTACATCCATCTGTGAAATGGAATAACGTAACATCATTAAGATAATTGCGAGGGTCAGGTTCGGCATCAACGGTATCAGACACAGTAATATATTGGATGGGATATGAGTAAAGACCATAGTATTGATTAAACCTATCCTGCCTGCAAGTCTGACTGCAAGTAAGGAAGATATCCCTGCGAGGATATTGGTTCCGAAGAAGATTCCGCCGAGAGTCCCTGCATCAACGCCAAATCTTACATAAAACCAGTACGCCAGTATACTCTGCATGATGAGTCCTCCGGCAAATGCGTCAAAAGAGAAGAGGGCGCTTAACCGCAGGACTGCATTGCGTGAGCGGTGTAAACCAAGAAAGCGGCTTACCGGTTTAAGATGCGTCTGAACTTTAACTTCAACAGCAGAGGAAAGAAAAAAGAATACAACAAAGAGTGCAAGCCCGCTTAAGGCATAGACTCCCAATACAGAGCGGTATGATGCCAGTTTTGTAAAACCGTTTCCCTGCATTAACTGAACCATAATCCCACCGCCCAGTGAACCAAGTGCTGTAGCGAATGAGCCTACAAGGTTGTACCATGCCAATAAATGCGTGCGTTTTCTATCTGAAACAAGCTGGGTAAGTGCTGCCTGTTCAATAGAAAGAAAAGGCCCGATCTCGTAGCCGCTTGGGCTAATAACACCAATAATGGCAGCAAGTATCAGGAATGTCTGGTTCCTGGTGACAGCAAAGACTATGCCGGCCAGTATCATTAATACTGAACCAAGAATCAGCATCAGCCGCCTGCCCCTGTAATCTGCAGAGGTTGTAAGCCATAGGGAGATAACAGCATCACCAACAAGGGTGAGAGTAAATAAAAGACCTATCTCTTTTTCATTCAGACCGATCTCTGAAAGATAGAGGGCAAGAGTAACGGATAAAAATCCATAGGCAAATAATCTTGTGATGCGTGTGATAAATAAAAGTATGATGTCAGTTTTTTTATGTTCCATGAGTGCCGTCCGGTTATTCTGCAAATCTTAAATATTATATAACACCAGGTTAAAAGTAGTATATAAGGGAATTATAAAAATATTTTTGACAAAACTAATCCATTTGAATTGAAAGAGCTTGACAAAGAGATTAAAACAAGAAAAACTGAGGTAATCAGCCCTCTCCGGATGACGCCTGTTATATATCCCTTTGAGTGCTTCTGCCATAACAGACGGCAAAAGCCAGAAGGATGCCAATGAGCCTTATTCAATAACTTGGTGTAAATTAAGGGGGATGAGTATATGGACTGATGTTGTGCAGGAAGGGAGCACACATAAAACAGGGCATTAAATGATATCAGGTGCACAAAGCTATATAAAGAATGTAATAATTACCTTTCCCATATACTTATAATTCAAGCCCCCCGATATTCCCTAAATTACCACATAATTCAGAAGAAGAATTTACGGAATCGCTGCTTGCGGAAAACATCATTAAATAAGACGCTTGACAATATGACAGGTGTGTTATATAACAAATATGTCATATAACAAATTTGCCGTAAATGGAGGTAGCTTATGGAAGGACCATGTTTTGTTATTGGAAATATAGCGAAGGGTAAAGATCTTTGGGACAGACAAGAGGTAATAAGTAACATCTGGAAAACGCTTGAGAAAAGTTCCATCCTTTTAAAAGCGCCAAGAAGATTTGGCAAGACAAGCATAATGTATCATCTTTACGAAAATCCCAAACCTGGCTTTAAGACTTTCTTTTTGAATACAGAAGGGATGGGTGAACCCCAGGATTTCTTGAGTGCCCTGTTCACAAAAGTGCTTTCAGATTCAAAACTTCGAGGCAAATTGATTTCTATAACGCAGTGGTTAAAGGACATCGCTGGGAAGGTTGAAGAGATTGAAGTTGCTGATGTGCGTTTAAAAATAAAAAATGAAATAGGAAAAGATTGGAAAGAAAAGGGCCTCTATTTCATTTCTAAACTTCAAGGATATGATGACAGAATTCTCTTCATAATTGATGAACTGCCTATACTTGTCCAAAATATTTCAAGGAGAAGTGGTGACCAATCAGCTTATGATTTCCTTCATTGGTTCAGATCCGTGAGACAGATGCCAGAATTATCGCATATTCGCTGGGTGGTTGGTGGTTTCATTGGCATCGAGCATATACTGGAAGTAGTAAAAACAGGCACTAAGGTAATAAATGATTTCTCTTCCGCGAGGATTGGTCCATTTACCAAAGAGGACGGTAAGTCTTACATCATGGAGCTTTTAAGAAACGAGGGACAAATAAGTGAGATACCTCTTTCCATAGTTGATAACTTCTTGGAATTAATCGGCGCACCTGTACCGTATTTTATACAGATCCTTGTAAAAGAGAGTCTATACGAGATGGAAAGGCTTAAACAAAAAGCCCTCAGCATCGATATTATTAATAGAGCCTACCGTGAAGAAGTTCTCGGCCCTGCCAGCAGAACCTATTTTGAACATTATTTCACCAGATTGAAAGACTATTATGATGAAAATATCGAACGGGTAGCAAAACGGTTGATACTTGAGGTAGCAAGGGAAGGGAGGGTCAAAAAGACTGAGCTGTTTAAGTTATTTCGTCAAATAAGTAAGGGCGAACTGAAGGATGAGATATTCAGCTACCTCATGACTGACATCGAAAATGATTTTTATGTTTTTTATGATCTACAAGATAAATCCTACAGTTTTTCAACCAATATTCTTAGAGATTGGTGGTTGAGATATCATGATTTGGTGGAGGAATAACTATGAAACTTTATAAATACACCCCTGCATTGCTTTATCCAAAAACACTTGAAGATACCCTTATAGGAAGGGATATAGAACTGGATAATCTGAAAAGGATACTGAAGAGTGCTTCAGCAGGAAAAAGTTTCTCCAACCCCATACTTGTTGGTCCAAAAGGTATAGGGAAAAGCCACTTATTGAGGATTCTCTATTATTCTCTCAGAGGGGAAATAAAAACAAAGGGATTAAATGCTTACAAAGATAAGTTTATACCAGTTATTTTTTCAGAGGAAGAATATCCCGGTAATATAACAAAATTTATAAAGTTAACCCTTCAATATCTTGATGAGTTAGAGATAGCAGGAATCCCTCCAATACCTGAAGAATTGATAAGTCCACGGACATTAAATGAAAAAGAGAAGGAAATCGCCGTTGACTATCTAAAACAATTTAAGAAAAAAACTGGGAAAATTTTACTCCTTCTTGTTGATAACTTGAATGATATAATTGAAAGATTTACAGATGAAGACCAGTCTTCTCTACGAGAAGTATTGATGACCTATGACAGTCTTTTGCTTGTAGGTTCTGCCCCAACCCTTTTTGATTCAATCATTAACCATGATAGACCATTTTACAATTTCTTTGAGATCATCTGGCTTAAGGACTTATCATTTGAAGATAACGTATCTCTTCTTAAGCGATATGCAGAGCTTGATGAAAGGACCGATCTTAGAGAAAAGCTTGAAGAATCTGAGGCTAAACTCAAGGCACTCCATGAATTGGCTGGGGGCAACCCTAGACTGATATTAAGCCTGTATCATATCATTGCTGAAGGTGATATAACTTCTGTGGAAGAAACTTTTATCAAGCTTCTTGATGAACTCTCACCTTATTTTCGCGAACGAATAAGATATCTTTCTGAGCAACAAAAAGAGATCATTGATGTAATGGCAAAGGCAGAAGGCTTGCTTACCCCAACAGAGATAGCTGCATGTTGTTACATACCTGTTAATGTCGTACTTTCTCAGATTAAAAGACTCGAAAAGATTGGGTATATTAAGATCGCAAAGAAACTTCCCAAAAAGGTTTTCTACGATTTCAATGAAAGACTTTTCAGACATTGGAGACAAATGAGGGTGGAAGCTGGAAAGAAGAGGCTTAGATTTATTGTAAAGTTTCTGGAGACATGGTTTACAAAGGAAGAATTATTCACATATCTGGACAAAACGTTATATGAAATGCGTGAAAGATTATCCTCTGACAATACTAAAATCCAACATGATATAGATAAACTCTGGTATCTTAAGGAAGCAGTTCCTGAATATAGGGGTCGAGATGAAATGTGCGTAGCATGTGCTCGTGAAGACTATGATGTCGGTTTAAAGATAACTGACAAAGCATTAATAGCTAAACCACATGATACAAAAATATTGACAAAACAGGCGTGTCTATATAATAGACTTGGAAAATCTAACGAGTCAATTGAGGCGTGTAAAAAAGCTATCGAGAAAAAGCCAGATATGTACGAGGCTTGGAGCAACCTTGGCGATGCATATAAAGAAATTAAACGATATAATGAAGCGATAGAGGCATATAAGAAGGTTATTGAAATAAAACCTGATATGCATGAAGCTTGGCATATGATGGGAAACATGTACGTCAATCTCAAAAAATATATAGAAGCATCCGTAGCATTTAAGAAGGCTATCGACCTAAAGTCTGACGCGTCTGAAAATTATCTATGGTATTGGCTTGGATATGTATATCTCTGTACAGAAAAAATCGACGAGGCAATAAAAGCGTTTCAAAAATATACGGAAATAGATTCTGATGACACCTGTGCATGGTATTACATGGGGAGTGCTTATCAGTCTCTTCGTAAATATACTAATGCGTTAGAAGCATTTAAAAAAGCTATTGAAGGAAAAGATTGTGATCACCATAAACATTTGAGTTGGCTTGGGCTTTGGAATATATATTTATCTCTATTTATTGAAGAAGTAAATAAAGAGAATAAGGAACCGTCGTTAATAAACTTGAGAGAGTCACTGAGCTATCTTCCGTATCTCGTCTCAGAAAAAAATGAAGTATTTGATTCGTATGCACAGACATTTAAAAATATTATTAAAGCAAAGCAGATTAATGTAATAAAGACAGCTCTCAGGGAGATAGAGGCAGCGAATCAAAATGATTTAATGGAGTTTTTATCCCCTTACGCAACACTAATAAAATATCTCGAAACCAAGAACCGAGAAATCATTGACAGATTGCGGAGTGAGGAAAGAATTGTGGTGGAAGAAATGTTAAGGATGCTGGAAGATAAAATTAATGAAAAACCTATAAAAAGAAACAAATAATTGCAGGCAGGCTTTTAATGACCTTGATTACTTATATATACAGGGAATGTCAGATTAATAGTTCAGGGAAGTCATGAAAGATTATATAGGAAAATCAAAAAACTGAGCCTCATGCTACTCTACAAAATCTAAGTCGTCAAGGAGTTTTTTAGGGTTTTCGGTGTCTTTCAATGGTCGTCAGTGGTGGGTATGTGTGAAATTTTCATGTCTTGGACTATCTCACTGGTTTTTCCGCTGGGAACGAGGGGGGAACACTCTGTTTTTGGGCACACCAGTCGGGTAGTCTTTTGGGGATTCTTCAATTGGCATACCCGGTATCGTGGGAGTAAGACTCCGCAGAGGGGGGGGATCCCAAAAGACGGTGTCAGGGAAACCGGCTGTGGGGGTTTTACTTAGTTCGACAAGCTCACTACAGGCTTAATCGAGGAGGTCTGCCGGTCTCTTCTCCGATATGCTTGAGGTAAGCGGTTAATTAACCCCACCCTCAGAGCTGCATGCTGAGGATGGAGTTGCGGTCAACGTATTGAGGTAATAATGCCTTGTAGTCTGATTCAGTCTCAGCCAATGGCAGGCGTTCAAACATGTACCTGAGATAACGGT
>JACRGV010000051.1 GCA_016212215.1 Nitrospirota bacterium | reverse complement strand
TGATATTTTATCTCTCAAGTTCATCGGCTCTCCTTTTGTGTGGTATTTTTTAACAAACATATTCTACCAAAAGGAGAGCAATTTTACACCAAATAAATTCAGAAAAATTCACTTATTTTATTACTTTTGCAAGAGCCTCTAATGAATGGACTTATGCAATGATAGTAGGGAACATGGATATAGACCCGCTTTATGACCTAACGGTGGAGGTTGGTATGGATGATCTCCCCGGCCTTGTTGTTTTTTCTCCAACTGGTTGGATTCCTGTACAAATAGACACCAATTTTATCAACTGGATGGCTGATTTTAATTATGAGGTCAATTTGGGCGATCCTCCCCTCCCGGGTTTTGGCTTCACATATACAGGGACATCCACAGATGACATTGGTTCTATCAGGTATAACACCACAACATGGCGCGATGACGGTTTGGGAGGAAATCTAAATAGTGCATACAACGGGAATACCTGTTCCCCGTCTGTCTGCACACCAAATAACACAGTGCCGGAACCGGGAACATTATTGCTAATGATTACCGGCATGGTGATGCTTGGTATCTTATTGCAACGAAAATCAAGTAATAAACCGGAAATAAAGACACATTGAAAAAATAAATAGGTTCTTTAAAAAAGTATAAATAAGGTTGTCATAAAATAACCATTACAACTATTTGTCATTCCCGAAGTCATTTATCGGGAATCTGGTTTTGGTACAAACTATATACCCGATAAAACATTCGGAAATGACAGGAATAGTTGCATTATTGGACAATTGGTTTACTACCTAAAATGAGAAAGAATCGAAAAAACAGGGGCGTCCCATGTTAAATGTTTATTTGAAGACTATCACAACCGCCCTGACCTCAGGATAGCCCACACCAGCCATAAACCAAGAAAGCCTGCTACAAGGTAGCCGGCTACGCCGATTATGGGAAAGCCGAGGAACAGCGGGCCCATCTGGGTTTGCATGATTATGGATGAACCGACTATTATAGATGCTATTATGAGGCTGAAAGAGAGTCTGTTGCTTGCCTTATCAATATGGAGTTCAAGGTCTTCTAATTTATCATGCTTGACTTCAATCTCTATGCGGCCATCTTTAAGGTGCCTTAACAGATGTCTTAGGTCATGAGGAAAGTTTTTGAGGATGCGGTTTAACTCTAACCCGAGATGGATGAAGTTCTTATAGATTCCGGCCGGCCGGAACAGCCTGTTTCTGAACAAAACTTGTGTATAAGGTCTTATATTTTCAATTAGATTGAAATCCGGGTCAAGTGTTCTGACTATTGACTCTACTGTCATGAATGTCTTGCCGAATAATAGCAGGTCTGTAGGTAATTTTATGTAGTAGCGCCGTCCTATGGATACAAGGCCCTCCATGAATTCAGCAAAGGAAAACTCCTTCAAGGGGATGTCGTAATACCTCTCAAGAAAATCCCTTAAATCCCTTTTGAATGCCTTTTGGTCGAAATCTCCTGTGAGGATTCCCACTTCAAGGTAAACGTCCATCATCCTGTCAATGTCCTTATCCATAAAGGCAATAAAGATGTTTGCGAGGTTATCCACCATCTCATCATCAAGATGACCCATTATCCCAAAATCGTGAAAGCAGATTCGTCCGTCTTCAAGGAATAATATATTCCCAGGATGCGGGTCAGCATGGAAAAATCCATGTTCAAATATCTGTATCAGGTAGGTTTCATTAAAAGATTTTGCAAGCCTGCGTCTGTATCGTAAATCACCATCTACATCTGTAACCTTCTTGCCGGCTACATATTCCATTGTAAGTATGTGATTTCCGCTGAACTCCCATATTACTTCAGGGACGTAAACGTTTTTTGAGCCTTTAAATATCTCCCTGAATCTGTCTGCACTCCTGCCTTCAAGCCTGAAGTCCAGTTCCCTTCTTATGGATTGGGAAAACTCTTCAACAAGGCCGGCAGGGTCATACATCTTGGACTCTTGAATATACTTTTCTATCAGTCGTGAGAGATTTGCAAGGATACTCAGGTCTGTTTCTATGGTTTCTTTAATGCCGGGCCTCAGAATCTTTACAACAACATCTTTGCCGTTGAATAGCCTTGCCCTGTGTACCTGACCTATTGAGGCAGCAGCGAGGGGTTTTTCATCAAAGGCAGCAAAAAGTTTTTCTATCGGCTTACCGAACTGGGATAAGATTTCTTCTCTAACCTGTTCATAGGAAAAAGGGGGAACATTATCCTGAAGTTTCTGGAGTTCATTTATGAAATCTTCGGAAAGAATATCTCTTCTTAAACTGAGGATCTGACCGAACTTGATGAATGTAGTGCCGAGCTCTTCAAGTACAAGCCTGAATTGCCCGGCAGCATTCTTTGGGATCATCTCACGCTCAGGAATCCTGAAGAGGCGTTTCCCGAGCGGGACATAGCTTTGTAGGTTTAATTTATCTACTACATAACCGAACCCATATTTGATAAGGGTATTAAGTATCTGACGTACACGTTGTATATCTCTGTAAGTCTGCCGGAATTTGTAAAAAGGCATAGCCTACATTTACCTGCATCCTTTCATGTCATGCATACAGCAGTCATGGTCTCCTCTTTTATTACCATGATGGTCCATCCAGCCGAGGAGATAGTTTGCCAGAATCTCATACTGTTCATTTGAGAGAAAGTCCCTTGTTTTTAACAATTGGTCAACCCTGTAGGTATTTACGGCGGTTCTAAGGGACTCCAAATTCTTGAGCGTATCTTTTATTGTTTTAGCATCAGTTGATTTCATCCTCAATAACCATTGAAGGTCCATTTCAGCAATCTCTATCTCAGCCCTTTTCCTCAGCATCTCTTTCCGGTATTCATAGAAAATCTTTCCGAGTTTCTCATTTTCCTCATCTGAAAGATTCAGCTTTTCTTTGATCATATCCCATGGGTTCATATCCTTGTTCATCATGTGTTTACCCATCTTATGCATCATCGCATGGGCAGGGTCATTCTTACACCAGTCATCATCCGTCATGTCACCCATGTCTCCAGCGTCATACATGGGTTTGGACGTATGGGCTTCATGCATATCACCCATTGCTATTGCAAGTTTCCCGCTAAACAGGATTAGAACAGATAAAAATACTAAAGATAAAAGTTGCCTTTTCTTCATTTTAATACCCCCTTTTTTATTGGTTATTTGTTAATAGAGAAGCCTAAAAGCTAAAAGCCTTAAAGCTAAAAGCCATGAAGCTAAAATATAGATGAAATATACTGAGTTGCGGCTCTTGTGCTCCAGTCTCTGCCACCCTGGGCCTTTCCTATAATCTCCCCTTTTGTATTAATAAAATAGGTAGTTGGAACTGCCCAAACTTTATACTCATCGGAGACCTCATAATCATCATCAAGTAGAGCAGGAAATGTCAGGCGGTATTCTTTCATAAATGAACTGACTTCCTCTCTTGAATCACCGGAGGCAACAGAAATAATTACAAATGCCTTATCTTTAAACTGCTGGTGTAATCTCTCCATAGAAGGCATTTCCATCCGGCATGGGCCACACCATGTTGCCCAGAAATTGAGCATAACAACCTTTCCCCTGTAGCTTTTCAGATTTATCTTTTTATTGGCGATGTCCTTTAACGTAAAATCCTTTGCCTCAACAGGACGGGGAAATTCCTGTATTCCAAGATAAGCAGCATAACCTCTGCTGTCTGCGATAGATGTTCGGTTATTATAAAATCCTAAACCGATACTGAAGGCAATTGTTAATATTATGGTTAAACAGGTTTTTCTATCTGTGATGTACTTCATGGTTTTTCTAACCGGAAATATATTCTGCAATGTTCTGCATAATAACATGTTATGAATCTGGGCGTCAAGTTTACCGATTTTTGATTTATATCGGATAATGTCCACCCCGCCTGAAATTGACAGAACTTTCCTATCCTGTTATTTTACCTTCAGAATAAATATCCCCGGTTAGTATTATCTAACAGGTTTGGGTATTTTTGAATAAACCCACATGAGCAAGGTGCTCACAAAGGGGCATGAAAGTCAGCGGGACAAGAATGTCCCGCCTATCCTTATAGAAATGGATAGGCGGGGTTTTCTTACCCCGCCGGAAGGATTTTCGGATGAACCCTCATGAGCCTTCGGCTCACAAAGGGAAATGAAAATAGTAAACAGTAAGCAGTGAGCAGTAAACAGGAAAGGCAGTCTTTATCTGCTAACTGCTTACCGCTTACTGCTTACTTGGGGTCATTTTCGGATGAAGGAGACTTTAATATTTCCAATCTTTTCGGTAATACTGCAGGATTAAAGGCGGACCAGCTCAGGAGGTTAAAGAATATCTACCGCCGAAGGATTCCGCCGTCTGAGGTAATTACAGGTGAGCTTGCACGATATATTACTTCCCTTTCTTTTGAGATTAGGAAACAGATAGGGATGATCATAGACAGGCAGGGACAGATACGATGTGTTATCATCGGTGACCAGAAAGAGATTGTTATACCTGATATTTCTGAATTTGCCCTCGGAAGGAGGAATATCAGGGGCGTCAGGTGTGTTCATACACATCTGAAAGATGAGGCCCTTTCACAGGATGACCTTACAGACCTTGCTTTGCTCAGGCTTGATCTTATGGCAGCAGTCGGTGTAGGAGGTGACGGCCTTCCTGCCCATATTTATATGGCAAACCTTATTCCTCCAAATCCCGCCGGCAAGACATACAGGGTACATGAGAAAACACAGTTTCAACAGCTTGACCTGAACTTATCTGATTTTCTGAGTATTCTTGATGAAGAACTTTCCGTCGGCGCTGAGGTAAAAGAGGTTGAAAAGGGGGACAGGGCTGTAATTGTAAGTGTTTCGCTAAAGAGCAAGTCAGAGCAGGAGGATTCACTTGAGGAGCTGAAGGAGCTTGCAAGGACTGCAGGGGTCACTGTAATTGGCTCTGTTATACAAAGACCAAAGCTGATTCACCCAAAATACCTTATGGGTGAGGGTAAGATAAAAGAGCTTTTAATTAAGTCATTACAGGGCGGGGCAAATCTTATTATACTTGATCAGAATCTCTCCCCAACACAGGTTAAATCAATAGCAGATATAACGGACATAAGGGTAATTGACAGGACACAGCTTATCCTCGACATATTTGCAAGACGGGCACACAGCAGGGATGGTAAGGTACAGGTTGAGCTTGCACAATTAAAATATCTCCTTCCAAGGCTTATCGGTACAGGCAAGGCCATGTCGCGGTTGATGGGCGGTGTAGGCGGCAGAGGGCCGGGTGAGATGAAACTGGAGGTTGACAGAAGACGGATAAGGGACAGGATAACACATCTGGAAAGGGAACTTGAGCATCTCAGCAGGGCAAGACAGCAGCGGAAAGAGAAGAGGGTTCAAAGCCATTTACCTATCATCTCTATTGTAGGCTATACAAATGCAGGTAAGTCAACATTGCTTAACTCCCTGACAAAGAGTAATGTAAAAACAGAAGACCTGTTATTTGCTACACTGGATACTTCATCAAGAAGGCTAAGATTCCCAAAAGAACGTGAGGTTATAATAACCGATACAGTCGGGTTTATAAGAGAACTGCCGGAGGATCTACTTGGCGCCTTCAGGGCTACGCTGGATGAGCTGAGGGACGCCCGCTTATTACTTCATGTTGTGGACATCAGCAACCCCCGTTTTGATCAGCAGATGGAGTCAGTAGACCAGATACTCAGGGAGTTAGGACTTGATAATATACCAAGACTTGTTGTATTTAATAAGCAGGATAAGGCAGAACCGGATGAGGTAAAGATGATTTGTCAGAGATTTAATGCCATTGCAATCTCTGCAATAAATCCTGAGACACTTTTGCTGTTACTGGCAGTGATGGAGGAGATGATATGGAGAGAACCGGGGGCTCACAAAGGTAAATGAAAACCCACCCTCACCCTAACCCTCTCCCTGAGGGAGAGGGGGCTATGTTGATTCCCTCCCCTTCAAGGGGAGGGATAGGGTGGGGATGGGGTTGATTTTCGGATGAACCGTCATGAGCGGGGCGCTCACAAAGGGAAATGAAAATAGTAAACAGTAAGCAGTGAGCAGTAAACAGGAAAGGCAGTCTTTATCTGCTAACTGCTTACCGCTTACTGCTTACTTGGGGTCATTTT
>JACRGV010000050.1 GCA_016212215.1 Nitrospirota bacterium | reverse complement strand
GGGATTGCCGTTGGCCATTGAGCACCAAAGGAACTTTCCCCCCCTTAACAAGGGGGGGCTTGGGGGGGTGGTTTTCATCCTCCTTTGTGAAACCTCCGTTTCATGACGGTTCATCCGAAAATCAACCCCATCCCCACCCTAACCCTCCCCTTGAAGGGGAGGGGATAAAAACTAAGCACCCTCTCCCTCAGGGAGAGGGTCCGGGTGAGGGTGGGGTTTTCATTGCCCTTTGTAAGCGCCCCGCTCATGATAGTTCTTATGTAGTAAGTTATGACGTATAAATTCAGGAAAGATTTTAGAGGTTTTATCTTGTATAAGCAAGTATGCAATTACAACATGAATCTCATACTGATATTAGAGCCTCGAAAAAATAAAAACAAATCAATACGTTTTGCAATCATCATTTTCCCAATGGATTTGTTGTGAGTGCTTTGGTCTGCTTGACATAACTTATCCAAAGCTGTTAGAGTAGGACATCTTAAACAACTGCTGTACCCGGAAGTCTACATCATTACGTCAAAAAGTACGTCATAGTAAGTCCCGGAATACACACGGGGCGATACTCCCCAAAACAAAGAAAGAAGGAATATATGGAATTTAATGCTTTTGATTTTCACCCAAGCATTGCGGCTGGAATTACAGGCGCAGGTTATGTTACACCAACACCAATACAGACTCAGGCAATCCCGTCGGTACTACAGGGACATGATGTTATGGGTCTGGCACAGACAGGGACAGGCAAGACAGCGGCTTTTGTTCTGCCGATTCTGGAGCGGCTGATGAAAGGGCCGCGCGGAGTGGTACGCTCCCTTATCGTAGCACCTACGCGCGAACTGGCGGAACAGATACATGAGGCAATTGTCAGTCTTGGGAAACAGACCAGGCTCAGGAGTGTAACTGTCTATGGCGGTGTAAGCATAAACCCGCAGATTCAAAAACTGCGCGGCGGGGCTGAGATTGTTGTAGCTTGTCCGGGCCGCCTGATCGACCATATTAATCAGCGCACTATAAACCTGTCGCATATAGAAGTATTTGTTCTTGACGAGGCAGACCGTATGTTTGATATGGGCTTCCTGCCTGATATACGAAAGATTATCAGACACATTCCGGCAAAGAGACAGACGCTTTTATTCTCGGCTACCATGCCTGATGACATACGTAAATTGGCCCATGACATCCTGAATACGCCGGTAACGATACAGGTTAATCCTCCGGCGCCTGCAAATACTGTGGCTCATGCACTCTATCCGGTGGAACAACACCTCAAAACAGCGCTTCTCCTTGAACTGCTTCGTCATACTGATACTGACTCTGTGCTGATCTTTACCCGCACAAAGCATCGCGCCAAGAGAGTGGGACAGCAATTGGAAAAGGCCGGCTACAAGGCAGCATCACTACAAGGCAATATGTCGCAAAACCAGCGTCAGGCAGCGCTTGACGGCTTCCGTGACGGTTCATATCAGGTACTTGTTGCGACAGACATTGCAGCACGAGGCATTGATGTCTCAAGTATCTCGCATGTTATCAACTATGACATTCCAAATACCGCTGATGCGTACACACACCGTATTGGCCGTACCGGCAGGGCTGCAAAGACCGGTGATGCCTTCACATTCATTTCCCGTGAAGACGAGGACATGGTACGTACTATTGAGCGCGTTCTCGGTGAAAAAATTGAGCGCCGTACGCTGGAGGGGTTTGATTATAAGAAACAGGCCCCTGCACGCGATACTGAGTTTGCGCGTCCGCCCCGTGAACCTCAACACCGCAGGGAGTATAGAAAAACACCTGCATCAGGGACAGCCCGTACCGGTTCAGGTGCTCCAAAAAAAGGACACAGTACACAAAATAGTCAGACAAAACGCGGATACGCCAACCAGCCTTCTTCTTCAAGATATTCCTCCAACTCAACAACACACAGAAGTACAGGAAATAGAAGAAGTACCGGGGGCTAATCAGGAGTCCTTACAGCGGGGTTGGAAAACCCCGCTTATCGCGATAGGCGGGACATTCTTGTCCCGCAATCCCAAGGAAGAAAATGATTCACAGGAAATCGCTGTGCCGATAATGGCCGTCTTGACTCCCTATCCTTATATATGTTAGTTTCTATACCTTGTTATGTATTACCCAAACTTTGAAGAATTCTGTAAGAAGGCTGAGCAGGGAAGTCTCATTCCTGTTTACAAGGAGATATTTGCTGACCTTGAGACGCCTCTCTCTGCCTTTCTGAAAATAGATAACGGTGACTTTTCTTTTCTCCTTGAGAGTGTGGAAGGGGGAGAGAAATGGGGAAGGTATAGTATCCTCGGCAGTAATCCCCGTGTAATTATCAGGGCAGATAAGAGGGGGGTTACTGTTGTCCGTGATGGTATTGTAACTACCAAATCCTATAAGAATCCCCTTGATGCGGTCAAAGAGGAGATGAAGCGGTATAAACCTGTACTTGATGAAAACATACCGAGATTCTTTGGAGGCGCTGTAGGTTATCTCACCTATGATACAGTCAGATTTTTTGAAGACGTGGCTATTGAAAAACGTGGCGATTTCGCCCAGGTCCCTGACCTGTATTTTGTTATTACGGATACCATATTAATCTTTGATAATGTTACCCATACTATAAAGGTAGTCTACAACGCATTTATCACAGATGATGACCTGAAAGGTACTTATGATAAGGCTGTTAAGAAGATTGACAGTATCGTAAATGACCTGTGGGGGCCGTTAAAGCGTGACCGGATGAAGAAGGGGAATGAAAGCAGGGAGCTTAAGTGGACTTCAAATATAACAAAAGAAGAATTTATTGAAAAGGTACACCGCGCAAAGGAATATATTGCCGCAGGTGATATATTCCAGGTTCAGATCTCCCGGAGATTAAGCATTGAGACGGCATCCAATCCCTTTGATATATACAGGGCGCTTCGCCGCGTCAACCCTTCACCATATATGTTCTATCTGAAGTACGGTGATTTTCATGTTGTCGGAAGCTCACCGGAGGTATTGGTCAGGCTGGAGGGGGATCATGCAGAGACACGGCCTATAGCAGGTACGCGCAGACGCGGGAGAAGTCCTGAGGATGATAAGCGTATGGAAGAGGAACTTATCGCTGATCCAAAGGAGCGGGCAGAACATATCATGCTGGTGGATCTGGGACGCAATGACCTTGGAAGAGTCTGTAAAAAAGGGAGCGTTCATGTGAATGAGCTGATGGTGATTGAAAGATATTCCCATGTAATCCACCTTGTCTCAAATGTTGTAGGGGAGCTTGAACCGGGATATGACCAGTTTGACCTGCTTGAGGCATGCTACCCTGCAGGTACTGTTACAGGGGCGCCCAAGATACGCTCCATGGAGATAATTGAAGAGCTTGAGAATTCAAACAGGGGGCCTTATGCCGGTGCTGTCGGATATTTCAGCTTTCAGGGAAATATGGATACCTGCATAACAATAAGGACGGCTGTAATCAAGGGGGATAAGGTCTATTTACAGGCAGCGGCAGGTATCGTCGCTGACTCAGAACCGGATCTGGAATATCTTGAGACCATGAATAAGTTAAAAGGGATGATGAAAGCGATAGAGCTGGCGGAAAAGGGCCTGGATTAGAAGTAAGAGGTAAGAAGTTAGAAGCAAGACGTAAGAAGTAAGAAGTAAGAAAAAAGAATAAACTATGCTACTTGTAATTGATAACTACGATTCGTTTACATATAACCTGGTGCAGTATATTGGTGAACTGGGGCAGGATGTAAAGGTATATCGAAATAATAAAATCAGTATTGCTGAGGTAGAGGGGCTTTCACCTGAGAGGATAGTAATATCCCCGGGACCATGTACCCCTAAAGAAGCAGGTATATCTGTTGAATTGATAAGACACTTTGCAGGGAAGATTCCGATCCTTGGAGTTTGTCTTGGCCATCAGTCTATTGCCGAGGCATTCGGCGGTGATGTAGTACGAAACTATCGGCTTATGCACGGAAAGACATCTATGATTAAGCATGATGATAAAACAATATTCAGAGGACTCCCCAATCCATTTGAGGCCACACGCTACCACTCTCTTATTGTTAAAAGGGAAACCATGCCGGCAGTCCTTGAGATAAGCGCTGTGACAGATGAAGGCGAAATAATGGGGATAAGACATAAAGAGTTTAAGGTAGAAGGTGTCCAGTTCCATCCGGAGTCAATATTGACTACCGTTGGAAAAGACTTGTTAAGGAATTTTATAAGATTATAAAGGATGATGACAGTAAGGCCCCCTCACCCGGTGCCCCCCTCCTGCCTCCCCCCGCAAAGGAGGGGGGAGGAGTTTGGTAGAAATTTAATTGCAGCTCTCCCTGAGGGAGAGGGGGCTATGTTGATTCCCTCCCCTTCAAGGGGAGGGGTAGGGTGGGGATGGGGTTGATTTTCGGATGAACTCCCATGAACATAGGGTTCACAAAGGGCCATGAAAATCAGCGGGACAAGAAAACCCCGCCTATCCTCGTAGATATGGATAGGCGGGGTTTTCCAACCCCGCCGGTAGGGATTTTCGGATGAAGGATAAAGATGATTAAAGAAGCCATCTCAAAACTTGTAGACAAGATAGATTTGCCGGAAGAAGAGTCTGAGCATGTAATGGAAGAGATAATGAGCGGCAGTGCTACTCAGGCCCAGATTGCATCATACCTCACTGCGCTGAGGATGAAGGGCGAGACAGTTGAGGAGATTACAGGTGCTGCAAGGGTGATGCGGAATAAGGTGACAAGGATTAATATAAATGACCCTCATGTTGTGGATACATGCGGTACAGGTGGTGACCGGTCGGGGACTTTTAATATCTCAACAACAACGGCATTTGTAGTTGCAGGGGCCGGGGTTACAGTTGCAAAGCATGGGAACCGCTCTGTATCGAGTCAATGCGGGAGTGCAGACGTCCTGAAGGCACTCGGTGTAAATATAGATGTGCCGCCTGAAAGAGTAGAAAAATGTGTAAATGAGATCGGCATTGGTTTTCTCTTTGCACCCCTTTATCATCCTGCTATGCGCCATGCCATAGGCCCAAGACAGGAGATAGGTATAAGGACCATGTTCAATATACTCGGCCCGCTTACCAACCCGGCCGGTGCATCCAGTCAGGTACTCGGGGTTTATGCCGCCCATCTGACTGAGACCCTTGCCCATGTCCTGATGAATCTTGGTTCTTCTCACTGCTTTGTAGTTCACGGCAGTGACGGACTTGATGAAATAACAATAACCGGTGAGACTATGGTGAGCGAAGGTTATAATGGGAGTGTAAAGAGTTATAAAATTCGTCCCGGTGATTTCAACATTAAGATAGGAACGATGGAAGACATAAAAGGCGGCACAGCAGAGGACAATGCCGGTATCGTTCTAAAGATACTGAAGGGAGAGAAAGGGCCAAAGCGGGATGTAGTTCTTCTAAATGCCGCAGCCGGTATTATGGCGAGCGGTAAGGTCCCTGATGCCTCTGCGGCTATTAAAGCGGCAGAAGAGGCAATAGACTCCGGTGAGGCGATGAAAAAGTTAGAGGGATTAAGAAAAGCGACAGAGTAAGTCTCGATAGAAGTAAGAAGGAAGATGCAAGAAAAAAACAAAAAATGGAAAATCTTTTAATACAGATTGTTGAAAATAAGAAGAATGAGCTTAAAGAGGATAAGCTTACGCTGCCCCTAAAAGAGCTTAGGTCAAGGCTTGGGGATATTGAACCGCCGCGTAACTTCCGTGCAGCCATATCAGAGCCAAAAGGGCAGTCTCTGAATCTTATAGCAGAGATAAAAAAGAGATCCCCTTTAAAAGGAACACTGATAGAAGAACTGAAGGTAACAACCCTTTCTAAAAAATATGAAGAAGGAGGGGCTGCGGCTATTTCAGTAATTACTGAGAAGAAATTTTTCGAGGGTAGTCCTGAATATATAAACATGGCAAAAGGTGCATCAAAACTTCCGGTATTGAGGAAGGATTTTCTGATTGATGAGTATCATATTTATGAGGCAAGGTATCTTGGCGCTGATGCCCTTCTCTTTATAGCAGCAATATTGGAACCATCCGTCCTCTCGGACTTTATAGCCCTGACATCGGAACTTGGAATGTCCAGTCTTGTTGAGGTACACAGTGAAAAAGAACTTGAGAAGGCATTAAAGGCAGATGCCCGGAATTTAATGATAATTGGGATAAACAACAGGAACCTGAGAACATTTAAAGTAGATATAAATACTACCTTCAGGATTATGAATGAGATACCGGACGGCAGAATTATTGTAAGTGAAAGCGGTATATACAGCAGGGATGATGTTAAAATGCTTGCCGATGCCGGGGTTAATGCAGTCCTCGTGGGTGAGGCTATTATTACATCGGGAAATGTTGTTAAGAAGATAAAGGAACTGATAGGCTGAAGAAAGATGTTAGAAGCAAGAAGTTAGAAGTAAGAAAAAGAAGTAAGACGTAAGAAAAGATATTATGGTTAAAGTAAAGATCTGCGGGATTACTAATCTGGATGATGCGATGGCAGCGGCGGAGGCGGGGGCTGATGCCCTTGGTTTTGTTTTTTATCCTGAAAGTCCAAGATATATTGAACCTGCAAAGGTGCGGGATATTATATCCAAATTACCTGTATTTATCTCAACAGTCGGGGTCTTTGTAGATGAAGGTGAAGATATAGTAAGGCGTTTTTTAAGAGACAGCGGTGTGCAGGTACTTCAATTCCACGGAGAAGAATCTCCACTGTTATGTACCAAGTTCAGGGAAAAGGTCATAAAGGCAATAGTTATCAGGGATGCTGAAAGCGTGAACAGTATGATGATGTATCACGTTGATACCTTCTTGCTTGATACACATGATAAGGATAAAAAGGGCGGGTCAGGAAAGACATTTAACTGGGAGTTTGCAAAGAAGGCAAAGGACCACGGAAGGATAATCCTATCCGGCGGGCTTAAACCGGCAAATGTCAGAGAGGCCATAGAGATGGTCAGCCCTTATGGGGTAGATGTATCCTCAGGTGTTGAGATTTCACCCGGGAAGAAAGACCATGCAAAGATTAGAGAATTTATCAGAGAGGTGAGAAAAATAAATGTTACCTGATATAAACGGTCACTTCGGCATATTCGGCGGGAAATTTGTGTCTGAGACACTTATGCCTGCATTAACTGAATTAGAAGAGGTCTATTCAAAGGCAAAAGAAGACCCGGCATTCAGGGAAGAACTTGATTACTACCTGAATAAATATGTAGGCCGTCCAACACCATTGTATTTTGCAGAAAGGCTTACAAGACAACTGAAGGGTGCAAAGATATATCTTAAACGTGAAGACCTGTGTCACACAGGGGCGCATAAGATAAACAATACAGTCGGGCAGATTATCCTTACCAAGCGCATGGGAAAACAGCGTGTTATTGCAGAGACAGGTGCCGGACAGCACGGGGTTGCAACTGCAACAGTTTCAGCAATGTTCGGACTGGAGTGTGAGATATATATGGGTACCGAGGATATGGCAAGGCAGGCATTGAATGTCTTCAGGATGAAGCTCCTCGGTGCAAAAGTAACGCCGGTTGATACCGGAAGTAAGACCCTGAAGGATGCCATTAGTGAGGCTATGCGCGACTGGACAACCAATGTCCGTACAACTCATTATGTACTCGGCTCTGTCCTTGGTGCACATCCATATCCTATGATGATAAGGGATTTCCAGTCTGTTATTGGAAAAGAGGCCAGAGGGCAGATTATGGAGGCAGAGGGCAGACTTCCTGATTATCTCGTAGCATGTGTAGGCGGAGGGAGTAATGCAATAGGATTATTCCACCCGTTCATTAATGATAATAAAATTAAGATGGTCGGCGTGGAGGCAGGCGGGCATGGGATAAAAAGCGGAAAGCACGCCGCACGCTTTGCAACAGGCTCAACAGGTATTTTTCAGGGGACAAAGACTTATGTACTTCAGAACAAAGACGGTCAGATAAAGGTTACCCATTCTGTATCCGCCGGTCTTGATTACTCTGCTGTCGGACCTGAGCACAGCTATTATAAAGAGGCTGACAGGATTGACTATACTTATATAACAGACAAAGAGGCGCTCAATGCCTTTTCACTTTTGAGTGAAATAGAGGGGATTGTCCCGGCACTGGAAAGCGCCCATGCAGTAGCATACATAATGAAATTAGCCCCTTCCCTGCCGAAGAATAAGGTTATCATCATGAACCTATCGGGCAGAGGGGATAAGGATGTACAGTATGTAGCAGAGCTATTGAAATAGAAGTAAGAGGTAAGAAGCAAGATAAAGGAAGAAAAAAACATGAGCAGGATAGAAACTACGTTTGAGAAACTCAAGGATCTGAAGAAGAAGGCACTTATACCTTATATAATGGCGGGGGACCCGGATTTGGAGACTACGGAGTCTCTGATTATGGAGATAGAGCGTTCAGGTGCAGATATTCTGGAGCTGGGTGTCCCTTTTTCAGACCCGATAGCTGACGGGCCTACCATTCAGATGGCCTCTGAACGTGCACTTAAATCCGGCACGACTCTAAGAAAGGTTATGGCACTTGTAAAGATGCTCAGAAAAGAGGGGCTTTCAATACCCATCATAATAATGACCTACTACAATATAATCTTTCAGTACGGGATTGATAAATTCCCTGCTGAAGCAGTCTCTTCCGGGATTGATGGTGTTATTATACCTGACCTCCCGCCTGAGGAGGCTTCAGAGTTTGTCGGCTATTCAAAGACATCAGGGCTTGATACAATATTCCTTTTAGCCCCTACGAGTAATGAGGACAGGGTAAAAAAGGTAGTCTCATCAGCAGGAGGATTCGTATACTATGTTTCTATGACAGGTATTACCGGGGCAAAACTAAAAAATCTCTCAGAGGTCAAGTCAAAGATTCAGGAGATACGCCAACATACCGGACTGCCTGTTGCAGTAGGGTTCGGTATATCCAATGAAGCAGAGGCAAAGAAAATCTCAGGATGGGCTGACGGGGTAATTGTTGGAAGCGCACTTGTAAAGATAATAGCCGCACACAAGGGCAAACGCCCGTTGTTATCAAATGTTGGGAACTTTATAAAATCAATGAAGGGAGCGATATGCTGATGCTTCCCCCCACCCTACCCTCCCGTCAAGGGAGGGGGCAAGGGGGAGGGTGAGCTATGGTTTCAATTTATTACTATGGCCTGGTTCAAAAAAGAAGACAGAAAAGTAAAGATACCTGAAGGGCTCTGGATAAAGTGCAACTACTGTAAAGAGATTATCTACAGGAAAGAGGTAGAAAAAAACTCTATGGTATGCCCTAAGTGCAGGTACCACTTCTATATATCTGTAGAGGAGAGGCTCGCCCTCATGCTTGATGAAGGTAGTTTTAAGGAATTTGACAAAAACATTCAGCCTCTTGACCCGCTTGAATTCAAAGACTCACTGAAATATAAAGACAGAATAAAAAACTACCAGAAGTCTACAGGTCATACTGATGCCTTTATTTATGGTGAAGGGAAAATAGGTGACCTTCCGGTCATGTTCGGTGTATTTAATTTTAAATTCATGGGCGGGAGCATGGGGTCTGTTGTGGGGGAAAAGATACTCAGGGCGGCAGAGGCCGCATACAGCACAAGATACCCGCTAATAATAGTCTCTTCATCCGGCGGGGCCAGGATGCAGGAAGGTATATTGTCCCTTATGCAGATGGCAAAGACCAGTGCCGCTATAGCAAGGCTTGCGGATGAAGGTGTTCCATACATTTCCATCTTAACTGACCCGACATTCGGCGGAGTCACTGCAAGTTTTGCCATGCTTGGGGATATAATAATTGCTGAACCAAAGGCATTGATAGGCTTTGCAGGTCAGCGCGTTATTGAACAGACGATCAAACAACAACTGCCGGAGGGTTTCCAGAGGGCAGAATTCCTTCTTGAACACGGCATGATTGATATGATAGTAGAACGAAAGACTATAAAAGAGACCCTTACACAGATAATAAGATTTTTTGGATAAGAACCCCACCCTCACCTTAATCCTCTCCCTGAGGGAGAGGAAATTTCCCTCCCCTTCAAGGGGAGTGTCAGGGTGGGGATGGGTTATTTCCGGATAAACTCCCATGAACCGAGGGTTCACAAAGGGCCATGAAAATCAGCGGGACAGGAATCTCCCGCCTATCCTCGTAGATATGGATAGGCGGGGTTTTCTTACCCCGCCGGAGGGATTTTCGGATGAACAATCTTGAGCGGGGCGCTCACAAAGGGGCATGAAAATCAACCCCCTTAATCCCCCTTTAAATAAAGGGGGAGATATGACAACCAAGAAATCCCCCCTTGTAGTTAAAGGGGGGTGAGGGGGGTTATTTTCGGTGAAGCAATGTCATTTCAGGACAATCCGGCATATCTATATTCCTTACAGCAATTCGGCATTAAATTAGGCCTGACCAATATAAGAACGATCTGTTCATCACTGGGCAATCCCCATGCAAAAATAAAGACCATCCATGTTGGAGGAACCAATGGAAAGGGTTCCACTGCGGCAATATTATCGTCCGTACTACATGAGTCAGGTTATAAAACAGGTCTGTACACCTCACCACATCTCACAAACATAACAGAGAGGATTAGAATAGATAACTCGCCAATCACTCAGGAGAGGTTTTCTCTGCTTATAGAATACATCAGAGAACGCATACAAGCGTCCGAAATTAATCCCACATTTTTTGAATTTACCACTGCCCTTGCACTTCAATACTTTGCAGAGGAAAATGTTGATATTGCCGTTATCGAGGTGGGGATGGGCGGCAGACTTGATGCCACAAATATCATTAATCCACTTATAACTATTATAACCAATGTTGAATATGACCATACAGAACACCTCGGTAACTCACTGAAAGATATAGCAGGAGAAAAGTGCGGAATCATTAAAGAGAATACCCCTGTAGTTACATCAGAATCTAAAGAGGAGATACTTTCAGTTATTGAAGACAGTGCAGGGAAGGCCGGCACACATACTTACGTATATGGCAGAGATTTTTGTGCTTTTCCGGAAAAACTTGAAACAAGCGGCAGTGAGTTTTTTTATTATGGAAAGTGCTGGAGCGGGCTTTTACTTAAATCACCCCTTGCAGGCAGACATCAGATGTTGAATCTTGGGGCCGCAATTTATACAATTGAACTATTGATACAAAGAGGATTTGAAGTTACAGAAACACAGCTTGTCAGGGGTATTGAAAACACCTCATGGCCGGGAAGGCTTGAGACATTATCTCTGAATCCTCGGGTGATAGTTGACGGTGCACATAATCATGCAGGTACAATTATGCTGTGGCAGTTTATAAATGATGTCCTTAAAAAAGACACTGAAAATCCCCCCCTTACCAAGGGGGGGCATGGGGGGGTATTTTCGGATGAACATGGAAAGATAATCCTGATATTCGGTGTATTAAAAGATAAAGATGTCAATAAAATGATAAGAGAACTTGTTTCATGTGCCTCTGAAATAATTATAACAAGCCCTGACACTGAAAGGGGTCTTCCTGTTGAAGACCTGAGAAATATCTTTAAACAGCATGGAATTATCCCGTCTATGACCCATAATGTCAGAGAGGCATTATCCCTTGCCTATAACATTGCCTCTCCTTCAGACAACATAATTATTACAGGTTCTTTATATATTGCAGGAGAGGCAAGAGACCTCATATTGAACGGATTTGTTCATGGGTAAAACCTATCCGTCTCTTTTATCTCTTCTGGTTGCTACCCTGATAATCATAATTCCTCAGAACGGTTTTTGCACGTTCCCCTTTACAAATTTAAAAAGTAATATCCTTGAATATAGGCAAGGCATTTACACTGCAAGTGGAAACGTTGTAATTATAAAGGATAATAAGAAACTTACGGCCTCCTCTGTCACATTAAATAATAATACAGGTGATGTTACAGCTTCCGGGAATGTAGAATTAACTGACGGCGATAACACTATGTCGTCAGAAAAATTATATTTCAATCTTCAAACAAGTATTGCAAGGATTGAAAAGGGAAAGATATTTATTAAACAGGATAATTATCACTTTGAGGGAGATTCAATAGAAAGATTATCCGAAGACAGATTTACCATCAGGAAGGCAAACTTTACAACATGTGATGGAACCCCCCCCTGCTGGCGGTTTAAGGGGCAGAATGTCCATATCCACCTGAACCATCTCCTTACTGCATCCGGCGTATCTATGTCAGTAAAAGATATACCTGTACTTTACTTTCCATACATAGCGCTTCCCATACTTCAGGAACGGCAGACAGGTCTGCTGATACCCAGAATAGGATACAACACATCCGAAGGGTTAAAGATAAATAATGCCTTCTTCTGGGCAATTTCAAGAAGTCAGGACGCAACTTTTTATGCTGACTATTATGGAGAAAAAGGATGGGGTTCCGGTTTAGAGTACAGATACATCCTGAGTCAGGAGAACATGGGTAAATTTAATGGTTATTACATAAACGACCATCAGCTTGATAGAAACCGTTGGAATGTAAAGTTTACTCATAAGCAGTTATTTTCAGAAGACATGTCAGGCAGGCTGCGTATCAACTATATTAACGATAAAACACTTTATAAAGATATAAGTGAGGATATCGGGGAACGTCTGCAAACAACACAGGACTCAGATGTCTATTTTAACAGGAGATGGGCTAATGTCTCAGGGCATTTATGGGCACAGTATACACAAAATCTGACTGGAAAGAGCGATGGTATATATCAAAGGCTTCCTGAGGCCGGATTAAGGGTAATGGAAAGCAGGATAAGTAAGACGCCTATTTACTGGGGCCTTGCCTCATCTGCATCAAGGTGGGAAGAGACTAACACAGGATTAACCCGCCTCCAGTTTGCCCCAAAGATCTCTGCAAGATTATTAGAGTGGACAGGTTTTATATTTATACCGGAGGCAGGAACAGAAAATACTTTTTATATTGCAGACGGCAAAAACGAATCTCTGTATTCAAACCAATACAACCTTAATGCAACACTTACCACAAAGCTCTTCAGATTGTATGAATCCGGTACCGGTTTTATTGAACACTTCATAGAACCGGCAATACGATATGAATATTCAGAGGTCTCTTCCAAAGGCAGTCCACCGATCTTAGATCAGAACCCTCCATTACCGGTTATGAAAAATTTAATATCGCTTTCCCTGTTAAATAGAGTTCTTTCACCGGACAGAGACCTCGAAATGCTTTATCTTAAATTAACCCAGTTATACAGAATAACGTCTCCAGACCCTGACATATCCCCTCTCCCTTTTGGGGAGAGGGTTAGGGTGAGGGGTTTCTCTGACCTAAGAATAGAGGCTATCGTAAGACCTCATGAGATGCTGACCATTGACACTGACACTACTTACAGTTTTGAATTAAATGAAGTAAAAACCAGCGGAACTGATCTGGAGGTCAGGGGGAACATAGCGAGTATTGGTATAGGTCAGCGATATTCAAAATATCCTAAACTTAAATTTCTTACTGCTTTTGCCGGATTAAGATTAAACAAGGTAGATACTACTATTGACGTCTGGTACGATGACAAAGACAATCTGGTGCGGGAGTCCAATTATTCCATGAAATATACTTCACAGTGCTGGGGTGTAACTTTTTCTTATAAATACCGGCCTGAAGAAAAACAATTTTCAGTGCTTCTTACATTAAGGGGTGTAGGGTCTGTGGGTAGGTAATCTTAATACCTTTTCCTCTTTATTTCAACTTCAAAACAGCCTTTTATCGCCTCTACCGGCACTGAGCATTTTCTAATCCTTAAAATAATCTCTGAGATATTATAAATCTTTAATACCTCTCCGCAAATCCTTTCTGCAAGGGCCTCAAGAAGATGATACCTTTCACTTTTACCGACAGATACTATTGTATTACAAAGGTCAACATAATTTACCGTATCTTCAATCCTGTCGGATATACAGGCCTTTGAAAAATCATACAGCACCTCTATGTCTGCAGAAAGACGCTGCCCGGAAATCTGCTCTTCTGCAGTAATCCCGCAATGCCCGATAAACTCTATGTCTTTAATTATAAATTTATCCATTGATAGATATGTGACAGTCCTTCCCAAAAACAGTCTTGCTGATATTTATTACAAATAAAAAGGCGCCTACTGCATAAAATAGCGCAGCAACAATATGAACTGCCTGAATAGTAATCGTTCCATAAACCCTTAAAAGGGGCCATGCTATTATTAATCCCAATAGGCCGGCATTAGAAAATATCAGATGCATATTAGCAAGTGTCTCACTGAAAAGCGGCCTTCCGCTGAATCTCGGCAATACGTGATACGCAACAGCAAAGATCATCATTGATACCCAGCCCAAAAGATTTGTGTGGGCATGCATGGGCAATAAATATGCTATCAGATCTGTATGCACCGTAAATACTACACCTACAGTTACTCCGACACACAAATAAAAAAGACTTGCAATAATAAATAAAAGGGTAATCCTGCTCACTGAATTCTCCTCATAAATAACGCCGCATACAGAGCGTTAGAACACAGCAGACCAAGGCGCGACGAAGGTGAGGAGTGAGGCGTATTTTTTTTACGCCGCAACGGCGAGACGAGGAGCAACGCAGGTATGCGAAGTTATAACGCTCTGTATAAAAATATAAAAGCCCTGAGTAAAACCCAGGGCCTTTATTTATTTACAACAAATACTTCATAAGAAATAACTTATTTCTTGTATCCGCCGAACTTTTCGATATATGCAATAACATCATCAATATCGCCAGGTTTTAAGGTCTTAGCAAAGCTGACCATTGGTGTTCCAGGTCTGCCCTCTGTGATGGACTTTTTCAGCCTTGCCTCATCAATGCCCTTCATTTCTGTGGCACTGGTGAAATTTCTTGGTGGAGGTGTCATACCGGCTGCTGCTGGTCCTTTTCCATCACCCTTGTCACCATGACATACAACACAATTTGCCTTAAAAACCTTTTCACCCTTTGCTGCATCTCCTGCTGCCCAGCTCTGGGTAGCAAGGAAAGCAAAACTGAAAACTGCTGCTGCTGAAACTGCTGTAAATAATGTAAATTTAAGACCCTTTAACATCTTTTCCTCCTCCTAATCTTTGTTTAAGTGTTTAAAGAATTATAGACTGCTTATACAATCTATATTTTCCCCTGTTTTACAGGTGTAAAGTATCGGCACTATTGCCTCATCCCACCCCCTTCCTGCATTAAGAAAACTTTGTCGTATTTTCTTTGGACTTAAAACAATGATGAAATATACAATTATGAAAAACGAATGTCAAGATGTTTTGTCAGACTGTATTAAGTCAGGCCTTTACTACCCATACCTTTAGGTCAGCCGTAACATCCTGATGGATTTTTACAGGCACATGAAACAGGCCGAGTTCTTTGATAGGTTTCTCAAGTTGTATCTGTTTCTTATCAATATTACTCCCTTCCTTCTCAAGCGCCTCTGCTATATCTGCAGAAGTTACAGACCCGAACATCTTTTCCCCTTCCCCGACCTGTCTTGCTATTGTAACAGAGCTTTCATTAACCTTTTTCTGTAATTCTTCTGCGTCATGCATGCTTGCCTTTAACTGAGCCTCAAGTTTCTTTTTTTCACGTTCTATTACCTTCACATTCTCGGGTGTGGCCTCTACAGCCTTTTTCCGCGGGAGAAGGAAGTTCCTTCCATAACCCTCTGCAACATTTATTATCTCTCCCAGCTTTCCTACACCATTTATATCTTCCTTTAATATTACCTTCATATCCCTCCCCTTTATTTTAATAAATAAACCTTAACTGTTATAGCTAAGTTAATAGGGGCGTGTCAACAAAAAAATGTATTACTTGACAACATATTCTATAGTTCTGTAACATTAGCCTATCATTTTTAGGCAAACGCAAGATTTGAGTCGAATACCGCATTCAAGTCAAGCTGGCTGGACAAAACGGAGCATACTCTGTTATGTATGTGAGTATTGTGAGTATTTGGACAGACTGGTTTGACGCAGTAGTTGGCCAAATATTGCGTTTGATATTGCCGAAGTGGTGGAACTGGTAGACACGCTAGGTTCAGGGTCTAGTGTTCGCAAGGGCATGGGGGTTCGACTCCCCCCTTCGGCACCACACATCAATTCTCCCCTCCCCTGGCGGGAGGGCTGCAATAAAGTTCCCCCCTCCTGCCTCCCCCTTGCGGGGGGAGGCAGGAGGGGGGATAAAGGGGAGGGGGCAATTCAATCTATTGACACAGCAACATGAAAAATGTTAAAACTGTCTTGCTTTAAACACTTCTCCAGCGCGGGAATAGCTCAGCGGTAGAGCATCGCCTTGCCAAGGCGAGGGTCGCGGGTTCAAATCCCGTTTCCCGCTCCAATAAAATCAAGATGTTACAGCGATTGCCTTCTTCTCAGTATCACCAACTGTAACCAAAATGTCACCGGACTTATCCAATACCTCAACTCCATGCCTCAGCGATTCAGGATTAGGATGTGCATATCTCATTGTCATGGCTATAGTCTTATGACCTAATAATTCCTTAACTACATAGAGGTCTACTTTAAACGTATCATGACAAATCCATGCTGGTATTACCTTATGCATTGACTTCTTATTTTCAACAATTTTTATCTTTGTTTTACATACAGGACACTTACCACTTGGAGTGAGTTCATAATTAATATTTCCAGTCCTAATTATTATTCATGTTTTTTATCTCTACCCTGACTTTTCATGTATCTCTCAAGAGAAGCCATATCAACAAGAACAACGTAAGCTGCTTTTGCTTTCGGTCTCTTCAAGGCTACAAAGGGCCTGATCCAGAGGGGAAAATCTTTTAATATGTCTTTAAAATCTTCTTCCGTAATCTCTAATTCCTCAGTCTTTATCCTGTATACCGTTATTCTACCCTCCGCCTCAAGCTGGTGTACCCGTGACTTGCTGATTCCAACCCTACCCGCAGCTCCTCCCGGACTTAATAGATTGCCGTTACACTTATCTGCTACCTTCTCATAATCTTTCCAAGATTCCAGCCAGACAGTACCTTTCCCCCCTTCTCCTTCCAGTTCAAGTTCCCTCTTAAGCCTTGCCTTTTCTTTTTTTGCAAGTGATGCATTCCTAATAAGGTTCATTATTACTTCTGCCGAACCAATCTTTCCCTCATCTCTATCTTTCATATAAATGTCCTTATATACACTATGTTAAATGCTAATTAACATAGTGAACGTCATAAGATTAACTATACGTCAAGTTATTTTGATCCCAAATTTTATACTCATAAATATTAGGATTTTGATATTCTTTTGTCTTTATGTCAAAATGTCTTATAATTACCAAAATAAAATAAGAAAAGGTTATAGGAAAAGGGGGAATTCAGAAATGAGGCTAATCCCAGATGTAAAATATGAAACTGTAAGAGATATATTACAAGGAAAGGCTTTTGAGGGAAAAACTCTATGGTTACCTACTGTTCAGAGAGACTTTGTATGGAATGAGCGTAGGATTGTGGATTTTATAGATTCACTTTACAAAGGCTATCCAGTTGGTGTCATAACTATTATAAAAACTAAACACCCATTTCCAAAGGCTCCTGTAGAAGATGGTAAAGTTGGTGATGCCTTTGAAGAAAGGTTATATATTATAGATGGTCAGCAAAGGATTACTTCTTTGTTGCTTATGAAGAATAATAAGAAAGATGGCAAGAAGTTGGAATTATCTCGGTCATGTAGGGGATAATGAAAATATCCCCTACACTATTACATGGCAAGGGGAGCAATGGTACTGGGAACATTTAGGATTATTGGAAAATGAAAGGTACCATAATCACTGGAAGGTCAAGAATGAATGGTATGATAAATATTTCTCTGGGCATTTAATTGCAACAACTGAATCAGGGAGTTTAAGCAAAGACGCAGAAAGAATCATTGAGAAAAAATTCGGGTGAGGCTTGCTAAGCTGCCGTTCAGGTTCATGAGGATGGTGTCGTAGGTGTGAAGGTTTATTACTCATAATTCATTCGATGTAATTCTCACTGACTGTCTGGCGAAACCAAGTGCTTTCCTTAGTGTAGGGTCATCTGTAACCCTGAATGACTCACTTCCGGTGTTGTCTCCTCCTGCAATCCAGTTTCTCTTTTGTAAGCCGCCAATGCTTGATCTGCCGGTGTAAAATTTGAGGGTTAAATAATCCCAGCGGATATTAAGAAAAATTAAACCCTTTCTTTCTGTCACAAAATAGGTGAGTCCTTCTACATGAGTTCTGGCAAACAAAGGCATGTTAAGGCTATTGGCAAGCTGTGCTATGCCATTATTAAACCTTTCAAGTAGATGCCTGATATTTACTGAGGTATTTGCCTTTATTAAACGGCTTTCAAGTGGATATTTAGATTCATCAATAAAAAAGCTTTTCATATACCGAAGTTATTATGTTTTATTGTTTCTCAAG
>JACRGV010000049.1 GCA_016212215.1 Nitrospirota bacterium | reverse complement strand
GTCGGGAGACCCTGCTTTTGACGGTATGATCAGGCAGAACATAAGTAAAATCAACAAAGCCATAAGAAACAACACCGGTGATTCTGCCTTACTGCCATATTACATAATAGCAGTGAGTAAAAAATACGGCGACACGCGCTATGGCATCAGAGTGGATAAAGGGAAGATAAGGATTGAATAGAAGCATAATTATGGTTATAGTAAGTGTGGTTATGCAAAAGTGACGGAGTTAGAAATAGAATGAAGAGAGAGCATGTTAGCAAAAAAGACCTTCTGAATTTTGTCAAAGGTCATATACTCGCGAATAAACTTATAGAGGAGGAAAGGGAAAAGAGGATATCCCAATTAGGCATAAGTGAATCTCTACGTGAATATAAAGATCTGTGTGAGTTCTGGGAAAATGCCACATCGAAAGAAGTCTCAGAAGACTTCGAAAGGCAGAAGATTTCATTTCTCGTTAAAAGGAGAGAGTTGCTTAACAGTGCAAGTGGTATCAAGAAATGACTATGCAGTTTAAAGCTATACTTGAAGTCCATGATTTTTTTTCGAAAGAGGATATTCCTTATGCAATAATCGGGGGCATTGCACTCCAGCATTGGGGAGAGCCACGGTTTACCCGTGATGTGGACGTTACTGTTCTTATCCCTCGCCCGCATTTCTGATGCGCTTGATTTCGCTCTGAAACATCGGGTGTGCCTGGTTAAAAGCAGCGAGGATTATGAGATAGATATATCTCTTGGTATTCCAGGATATGAAGAAGATGTCATAAGAAGGGCGGTAGATTATGACCTCGGGAGTGGTCATCTTATCAGAGTGTGTTCAGCCGAAGATCTCATTATCCATAAGGCAGTAGCCGGGAGACCTCAGGATTTGGCTGATATCCAGAGCATCATCATACGTCAGGGGAAAAGACTGGATGTGGGATACATACGGCAATGGCTCGGTGAATTCTCCCGATTACTGGAAATAGAGGAGGTCGTTGAGAGATTTGAGATGCCATGGGGAAAGGTTATGAAAAGAAGGCAGGAATAAATGACTATCTTAAGTCTCAGATTAGTAAAGCCTGGACTTTTACCAACCTACGGAACAGAAACATTTCGGAAACATTTTTTCTGTTGCAATTAAAATCATAATAAGTTAGATTTCAGCCTGCAAGGTGTTTGTCTGCGGACTTGTTCCGGCGCAATCAGCCGTAACAGTGCTTACAAATACTTCTCTTTCTCTCCTCTCCCCTTTGGGGAGAGGGACAGGGTGAGGGGGGGACTGCCACCCAAGACACCTGAAATATGGAGATACCTGATGGATCAGAGAGAATATCGGACGGTGGTGCTGGCGGGGTTGCTGCAAAGGGGAATATGAATGATAAAGAAAATTAGTTTTGAGATAGAAACCACTACGCCAATGTTTTTAGCAGGGGCAGACCAGAGTAAAGCAGAACTCAGGGCTGCGAGTATCAAAGGCTTGTTGCGGTTCTGGTGGCGGGCTTTGCAGGCTGAATCTAATCTTGACAGTTTGAGGGAAAAAGAAAGCAAGATATTCGGAAGCAGTGACGAGAAGACTGGTGGCGGCAGCAGTTTTGCAATAAGAATTGCCCATGAAGGGGTTTTGGAGACAACAAACGCTGATCTCCCAAAACACAATATAACTGTCACAAGTAAAGGAAAATCGTTTCCAGTAAACGTGCTTGAATATTTGGCATATGGCCCTTGCTCTTACGATAAGGTCAAAAAGAAAAATGTAATTGTAAGGAAATATATTAGTAGTGGTTTCAAATTCAATCTCCACTTGAGTATTTTCAAACAAGAGTTTCTAAATGAAATACTCGAGGCAATGTATGTGTTTGACTTGTTTGGTGGTGTTGGTTCAAAAAGCAGAAACGGGTTTGGCAGTTTCTTTATAACTAACAAGGATGAATGTTTCAATTCTATTGCCAATGATATTTCAGTCGGTGGGGCATATACAAAAGAAAATTTACAGAAAGTTGTTAAAGGGACTGAGTTAAAGGCATATACTACATTTGCAGAGGGAACAAATATCTTCCGAGCAAAGGAGTCATATGCAACTTGGGATAAGACATTAGGAGAAGTGGGTAAGATTTACAGGGGCATCAGAAGCGGTGATATAAGAATAAGGAAGGAGAAAGGAGAGGGATTTAACACCTTCGAGCAAAAGCATAAATGTGATAAGAGGCAATATATTGGTTCTCCCATTGTGGCAGATCGTAGGACCAAATCCCTTCTTGACCGCCACGCAAAGCCCTATTTCATAAAGATTGCCAAAGAAGGTGATATATACCGTGCCTATATACTTTACCTGCCATCAAGGTATTGCATAGAGCTTGATAATGCAGTACAGCATGACAGGAAGTTTACTGAAGTATGCAATGAATTCAATGCCTTTCTTTCCCAACACATGGAAGTAATTATATAAATAGGGGCACAAATGGATGACAAACTTCTCATAAAGAAAATTCAGGCGCTTCTGCATGACCCCCCCGGAGAAGCCTATAATTCTCGGCAGGATCGGTCATGAGGGAAGGGCAAAAGAGATAATGGCTGCGATAATTGAAAAGGCTGATGCAAAGATCACAAATGAAGTGAGAACAGCCGACCATATTGCGTCTGCGGCAGATCGTATCAATCTGTCCAAAGACGAAGGATTTATATCCGATTTTCGCAATAATCCTGCCATTATCCACCCCTTGTCAGGCAAGGATTTTGACCTCATGAGTCTGGCACAAGTTGAAATCGGTGAAATCACTGCAGCCGTTGACAGGAGTTTTGTTGCACTGTCCGACAAATATGGCAATGATCTGGAAAAACTCTATCTCGCCTTATGGAGGGAACTGCTTGATCTCCTGATAAAAGACACTGAGCAGCAGTCACGGTTAGGCCAGTTGTGGGAACTGCTCCCTGCTGACACGAGGATGCCTGACCACTCCATCTGGGAACATAAACGGATAACATCTGCTATTGCTGGTGCATTACCTAAGCCAGCGTTTTTACTCTTTGCGATAGGGCCGGTGCAGGAGTTTATTGCAACTGCGCGAAAGACACAAGACCTATGGGCTGGCAGCTATCTACTATCCTATCTGTCATGGAGTGCAATGAAGGTTGTGGCCGAAGAATTTGGGCCTGACAGCCTCATATTTCCTGACCTTTGTGGTCAGCCGGTGACCGATTTATGGGTAAAAGAAAAAGGACTTAAAATTGAGGGAAATGTCGGTTCTGGGCAGCTTTCTTCGCCGACTCTTCCGAACCGATTTTTGGCAATTGTTCCTGAAACCTCTGTTGCAGACATTGCCAATAAAGCGAAGAAAGCTGTTAAAGAGACCTTCCTGTTAGCCTGTAATGCTGTAAAAGACAAGATGGTTGAAAAGCTGGAAATATCTTCAGGTGAATGGGATGCTATATGGCAGAGGCAGACAGAAGATTTCATGGAAACTTATTGGACAGCTACGGCAGTGGATAACTACACAGAATTCCTAAGCAGTTATAAATATTTATTGGATATTAAGTCTGATTGGCAATTTGACAGTTGTTCAAAGAATACGAGGAGAAGGGTTTTGATCCAAATATTGGAACAGTGTATGGTCAGATATACAGTTTGACTGAAAAGTCACTTGGTAGTAGGAAGGTTGTGAGGGATTTTAAGCAGCAAAATGAGCCGAACTTCAAATGTACATTATGCGGAGTAAGGGAGCCTGTGCATCCCGGAACGTATAATGGTCAATCTTGTCCCGAACACTTTGGCGCATTAAAGGGCTTTTGGCAGGATACAGTGATGCCTACATTTCCACAGATAAGAAAATCTGAGAGATTGTGCGGTGTGTGTGTAACAAAGAGGCTCGCTGCGCCAGCTTTTTTTAGAGGGCAGTTGAAGTTTAATATCTCCAACTCATTTCCCTCAATCAGCATGGTTGCAACAGCATCTTTTAAAGAAAAGGTCATAAAGAATCTTCTCAATCCTGAACTCAAGATGAGAGTTGACGAATTTGTTGGTATCCTTCACACCTTATTTGGCGGTAAAGAAGACCGCATGAATGGGGAAGCGCTTCGTATGGTGTGGGGTATGTGTAATAATCCAGAAACTGTTACAGCTGAAAATAAAGAGGTGGCGCAGAAATTTGCTTCCGTTGAGGGTGACTGGTTGTATGAGGATTCATTTGTGGAGTCGCTTAAAGAAGAGATTCCGACTTATACTAAAGACCTGTGCAGTGCTGCCCGCATTGCATTGCGGCAACTACTCAAGGCAGCAAAAAAACTATGCATTGATCCTCCATCGAAATATTATGCTGTTCTTCTCATGCACGGCGATAATATGGGCAAGTGGCTATCAGGTGAAATAGCCCCAAAGATAGAAGATATATTGCATCCTTCCGTTAGAAATTCTCTGGACGTGAGTTGGAATGAATTGAAAAGGATGGAGAGACCTCTTAATCCTTCGCTCCATCTTGCCATGAGCAAGGCATTGCGAGACTTTTCATTGAAGGTGGCAAGGGAGATAGTAGAGAAAGATCATCTCGGAAAACTTGTTTATGCAGGCGGCGATGATGTCCTTGCCTTTGTAAATCTCAAAGACTTGCCGGAAGTGATGAGAAAGTTAAGGGCATATTTCTCAGGCAGTCTGAAATCAGATGTTGAAACTAACAGGGTCGCCATAGATTTTAAGGATGGCTCTGGTTTTATTCCAGTTGATAATGAAGGCTATCCGCTCAATGTTGACAAACATGAAAGACACATTAAAGGTTTCATGCTTTCAATGGGGACTAAGGCCACTGCAAGCATGGGTATAGTCATTGCCCATCATAGTTCAAACCTTTCACAGGTATTGGATGAGGTGAGGGCTTGCGAGAAACAGGCAAAGAAATTGGACGGCAAAAATGCCTTTTGCATTGCCCTTGCCAAACGAGCCGGCGGGACAGAGCATGTAAGCTCTAAATGGTATTACGAGAATATTTCCCTCTTAGAAAAAGGGCGGGTAGGGGTAATTTTTGAGACAATCCCACTTCTTCGTGACTGGGCTGATGCGTTTTATAATGAGCACATTTCTCCTAAGTTTGTCTATACATTCAGAACAGAGACAAAAGGACTTGAGTATAAAGACTCGAACGGCAAGATAATCCAGTTGCCAGCAGAGGCTATCAGACTTGAACTCCAGCGTATCGCGAAAAGACAGACGAAAAGTAACCATAACGATAAGGTTAAGGATTTAATTGACGGTCTAATGCGACTTCAGTCCGGCGGATTGACAATTGACGACATCGGTAAATTCCTGGTGGTTGCAGCATTCCTCGGAAGGGAGGGGAACAGATGAGATTATTCATAGAACCTAATGACATCCTGATGTTCAGGGATGGCAAACCCTTCTCCGGCGGTGATGACCATTTTGCCAGGGGTACTTTCCCACCTCAACCGTCTACGGTCTATGGTGCTTTGCGCTCTCACATTCTGAGCATTGCTCGGACTGAATATGACAAATTTGCATCTGATTATGACTCAATTCCAGAGCATGTAAAGAAGGAGGTCGGCACGCCTGCTGAAAACGGATGTTTGACTATCAGACAGTTTGCTGTTGCAAAGAAAGAAGATGGGTGTATTCAACAATACTTCCCTATGCCAAGAGATATTGCGAAAGAGAAAGGTAAGGAAAACGACAGCTTGTATGTACTGAAACCTGATGACAAATTGCACGGCAAAATCATGACTGATCTGCCTGCCGGTTTGCAGCATGTGTGGTTTCCGTCTGAAAATGCCCTTGAATCTGTTACAGGTTTTTTGTCTCAAGCAGAAATGTCTGTATATCTTTCAGGTAGAACACCTGATAAATGGACGGAGAACAAAAGGTTATATGAAACAGAGGAGAGGACAGGTGTTCGTAAGAACAGAACAAAACGGAGTGTGGAAACCGGTGGGCTTTATAGCGTTGAATATTATAGGCTGAATGTTAATGTAGGTTTCACTGTTGAGGTTGAAGGGACACAGTTGCTGCCTCCTGAATCCGGTATATTGAGGCTCGGAGGTGACAACCGCACGGCTTTTTACACAAAGGCTGCATGGAATGGCATCCCTGCTGAAGTCATCAAGAAAAAGATTTCAGAAACAGGCAGGTTCAAGATAGTCCTCACGACTCCTGCGATATTTACAAACGGATGGATCCCTGGTGGCATAGATAGTAATACAAGGAACGGTTTCCTTAATGGGTTAGAGGTAAAGCTCATCAGTGCCTGTATAGGCAAACCTATTGGTATCGGTGGTTTTGACCTTGTGAAGGGAAGGCCAAAGGATATGAAAAAGGCAGTACCTGCAGGTAGTGTGTATTACTTTGAACTCAACGGCAGCAGCGTGGATGAGCTTTTCAACGGTATCTGGCTTAAATCAATAAGCGATGAAAAAGTCCGGGAGGGTTTTGGACTAAGTTTAATAGGAGGGTATTGATTATGTTTAAAAAGGCAAAAGTAATGTTCATCTATACCGAAACATCCTTGCACTGCGGTAGTGGTACAAGTCTCGGCGTGATTGACCTACCTATACAAAGGGAGAAATACACGGATTATCCTGTCTGCCAGGCATCTGGTGTGAAAGGCGTCGTAAGGGAATGGTTTGAGGTCAACAAAGCTAATGAGGGAGATAAAATCAAATGGACATTCGGTCCAGATTTTAGCAGCAAAAAAGAGGAAAGCGATGCCCATGCTGGAGCAGCCACATTTACCGATGCTCGGCTTTTGCTTTTCCCCGTTCGTTCCTTAAACGGTGTTTTCGCCTATACCACCTCGCGCTTTGCATTGAGCAGACTGAAGCGAGATTTGGAAATGGCAGGGGTTAAAAACGTTAATTGGTATGTGCCCAATCCAGATGATGCAGGAGACAATATCCTGGGTGTACAGGACAGCAAAATCTCTGACAACGATAATAAGGCCGTTCTTGAGGAATACACTTTTGATTTTAAGAGTGATGAAGCTGTCAGGAATATTGCTGACTGGATAGCTACTAATGTAATTCCAAAAGGGGCAGAATATGCTTTTTGGAAAGAAAAGATAAAAACAGATTTACTCATCCTTCCCGACAATGCTTTCAGAGATTTTGTTAAACTATCAACAGAAGTGCAGGCACGAATCCAGATCGACAATAAAACTAAAACTGTAAAACAGGGTGCACTTTTTTATGAAGAAGCTCTTCCGTCTGATTCATTGCTTTACTCAGTTATTATGGCGCATGACCCTGCTTGTGATAGTGATAAAAGACCCGAAGGATTGAAGAATGATAATGAGGTTATGGCCTTTATTTCGACAATCAATGCTCAACGTCTCCAATTCGGTGGGGACGCAACCATAGGCAAGGGGATTGTGAATATCAATCTCCTGAATGGAGGAATATAGGCATGAGCCATATTGAGAATTTAGAGCATGAAAGGGCAAAAGAGGCGTGGAGTTGTATTGACTATGTCAATAATGAGATTGAAGACAAGAAATTCAAAAAAGACTACAGAAGTATTATCATGAAACTTCCAACATTGATTATCGCGAATGGTTTAGGACAGACCCTTGCATTTCTAAAAGCGAAAGGTAAAAGAGACAATCGTAAGCCTGAGGAAAAAGCGTATAGGGACATTGAAAGCTATCTTTTCAGTAACAAAAATATCCATTGGCCTGTTGCTCAGGGCGAACTAATAGAAAAAGTTATCATGCTGCCTGGTGACAGATTTAGACAGGTAACTACTGAAACTCTCTCTTTCCTATCATGGATGAAAAGGTTTGCTGATGCAGTCCTGCCGAAGGAGGAAGGCTGATGAAACTGCCTTTACCTGCTGAAACAAGGGAGTATTTTAGGGATGACAAAAGCCGTCTTTTGAAAATAAGCAATCTGGGACTGCTGTTTAATAAGTATGTCTATTCATGGCAAGACGGCTGGCAGAAGAAAGACGAAAACGCCAGAGAATTCCGTGATGATATTTCCAAAATACAATTCGATAAAAAGTATGCTCTATCCGTTTATGCCCGCCAAAAAGCAGTAGTTCAAGGATTGCAAAACTCCGGCTGGCATGATGAATCATTTGAACTAACTTCCGATACCCGTCTTATCATTGGACTTGGCGGCACAAGCGTTATAGAAACAGGAATGACGCTGCATCCGTTATACGGCTTTCCTTATCTTCCGGCAAGCGGATTAAAGGGGCTTGCAAGGGCTTATGCTGAAATAGGCTGCGATGCTCCAAAAGAAGAACTGCTTGAAGTCTTTGGCTCTGAAGAGAAAGACTCACGAAACGCGGTAAATAATCAGCAGGGCAACGTTTTCTTCATGGACGGACTGCCAGTTACATTTCCAAGGCTTGAACTGGATATTATGAACCCTCACTATGGTGAGTATTATCAGGGAGACAAACCTCCAGCGGATTATCTCAACCCTGTGCCTGTCACTTTTCTTACCGTAGCGCCAGGACAAACTTTCTCTTTTGCGTTATTTTCCAGGGATGAAGGAGTTGCCGTAAAAGCAAAAAAATGGCTCATGGGCGGGCTTGCAGAACTTGGTGCGGGCGGCAAGACCAATGTAGGATACGGATATTTTAGAAGTAGTGCAACTCCGACAAAACAAGTGGGTCAAAACCCTCAAGTTACTAAGGTTAATTCTGTGTCTCAGCCCACCCTCTGGGAAAATGCTTCCTTAACCTGGAATCCCGGGAATATGATTCTTCTGGCAAGAAAAGATAACAAGAAGGCTGAGATAAAGCTTGGCAATAACAAGGATATAGTACCGGAAGCTCTTCGCAGCAAACTATTTGAAAAGAAAAGGACCATAACGGCTAATGTTATTGTTGAGCCGGTAGGAAATAACTTCGGGATTGTCGAAATTAAGTAAAACCTATAAACTACATAGTAGAAACATTAGATTATGCAGGTAAACATATGAAAGCAATTCAGGATATTAAACTAACGGAGAAGCTAAGCAAGACACTCCATGCAGCACAAAGGAGTATCAGCAACGAGTTTAATGTTGACCGCATCATCCTTTTCGGTTCTGTTGCACGGGGAGAATCTGATGAGGAATCAGATGTGGACATCCTTATTGTCCTTGAAGAGCCTCCAGGTCACAGAATTCGCAATCGAATATCTACAATTATCCTTGATATTAATCTTGAGTATGATGCTAGTCTATGTGGTTTAGTGGTAGATAAAAAGTCATGGGATAATGGGCCCTTGTCAGTGTTGCCGATTCACAAAGAGGTAGAGCAGGATGGAATATTGATATGACTGAAAGTAACGAAAGAGCAGAGGTCGTTCGGTACTGGTGGAAGAAAAGCATGGAAAGTGTAACTGCCGCCAGACGTGAACTGACCGCTGAGGCAAACGATTTCGCAATCAATCGTGCTTATTATGCCTTATTTTATGCAGTTAGTGCTCTACTTATGGAAGATGGTCGTCAATTTAAAAAACATAGTGGTGTACGTGATACTTTTAATAAGGAGTTCATTAAAACAGGTCGTATTGAGAAAAAATATGGTGACCTATATAACCAACTTTTTGATGATCGTCAGGTCGGAGATTACATTGCCCTCACAGCGTTTGATACAGAATATGTAAGTGAGAAGATTGATTCCTGCGAGGCGTTCCTTTTACAACTGCGTCCATTGTTAACCTCATTATCAAAGGAAAGACAGTCTCTCGAAGATAAAAATGAAGGATGAGTTTATAGATAATGTCTGAACCATTACTTTATTACAAGACTAAAGAAGAAATTGAGTCCTACAGAAAGAAACCAGTTATCGAAAAGCTGAAATGGCTTGAAGCCCAGATGGAGTTCTTTCATAAGGCAATGCCAAAGAAGGCCAAGGTAATAAGAGACAAATTGAAGAGAGGGGAGTTGTGAAATGGGGAATGTCTGTAATTATTATCAATGAAAGATACATCGCCTGAAATTGAGTCTCTATTTTATCAGATGATCATGAAAAAGAGCGGAGAGGAACGGTTGATGATGGGTTTTTCAATGTTCGATATGGCTCGCATGCAGGTTGAAGCAGGTATCAGAGCAGATTACCCTAATGCTACCAGACAGGAAATCAGGAGAGAAATATTCCTGCGCTTCTATGGACACGAGTTCTCCCCTGAAGAGCAGGAAAGAATCTTGAAAAGAATTCTTGATACGAAGTAATTTGGGGATATGAGCTGAAAATGGGAATTAATAAGACGCAGATTGATAAAATAGTGTCAATGGCAAAAGTATAAGGAATTGTTAATGAAGCATATTCATGTATGTCTTGTGTCTGACCAGCCGATACCAAATCTAACCACAGTGTTGCAATTTACTCCTCATGCAGTAATCCTGCTTGCAACTTCAGAAAGGCTTAGAGAGGCAAAACGACTTGAGAAGGTCATTAGGCAGAAAGGCTTTGAGGTTACAACAAAAGAGATAAAGGCTTATGATATAAACGATGTTGTTTCTGTTTGTGAAAATCTGATTAAGGAATGTAGAAATGATGAAGTGACTCTTAACATTACCGGAGGAACAAAAATAGGGACAATAGGAACCTTCCAGTCTTTCTATTCGAGCGATAAACCGATCTATTATGTAAACACATATGATAATGAAATAATAAAAGTTTCACCTGATGAGGGAAAGATCCCTATTAATGTCAATATATCCATAAAAGACTACCTTGCTGTTTATGGTTTTAATGTTTCAGAGTATGTTAAAGATGATCGCTATATTTATGATAGAAAAAATATTACTGAGACATTGGTTCAGCTTGCAATAAACCGGCAAAGGCTTATTGGTGAAATCAATAGCAAATTTCCAAGAGATTTTGAAAAGGCCAAATATCCCGTTCAGATTATTCTAAATAATGATAAGGATATGAGCAGGATTTGTGGGGTGCTCGAAAATCATGGGTTGGTGAAAAGGACTCATCAAACAACAATTCATATTCCCGATGTAGAAACCGCTAAATATTTAAGGGGTTTTTGGTTTGAGGAGTATGTCTATATGACGGCAAAATCCTTGAGTGTAAATGAGGTAAAACTTAATGTATCCGGAAAATGGGATACAACCGGTAAGAAACCTCCCAAAAATGAATTTGATGTTCTTATAGCAAAAAACAACAGGTTATTTTATATATCCTGTAAAACCGCTAACCCGAATAGGTATGCAGATGGGACTGATGAATCTGTTGGAAAAGAATATCTGTATGAATTGGATGCACTTGGAGATCGTGTGCTCGGCCTCTTTGGTAAGAAGATGCTTGCCTCTGCCCGACCTGTTGCTGACGAATATGTGAAAAGCCGTGCGGAGGATATGAAGATTGCAATAGTGGATGGAAAGAACATTGCTACACTGAAGGATAACATGAAACAATGGCTGAGCAGATAATTATTGATTTAAGTACTGTTTTTTTAGGTACCGATACAGCCAAACTTTCTGATCTTCCGGAATATATCAACAAGGCTCAGTTCTTTGCCGGCGAAGGCAACGACGTTGTCCTTACCGGCCCTGCCCCTGTCTGGCTCTATCTCAAGATTGCCCATGCACTACATGGCAAGGTACGGAAACTGGTTTACCGGTCGCCGGTGACAGGGGATGTTATTATCTTTGATCATTCACCTGATTAGTAAGACGCGCGTCCTTGACTTGTGAAACGGACAATCTATAATGTTTTTGGAGGATTAATAAAATGGCTGAATTAAAGATTAAGCTTAGTGATAAAGATCAAAAGGCACTTGAAGAGCTTGCGAGGGATAATGCAACAGATCCAGAGACATTTATACACGCGCAACTTGTTCACCTTATTCGGGCGTACCGTGGTAAAGGACTGACTCCAGGCATGAAAAAGCATCTCAATGCAAGTATTAAAGAAAATCTAAACCTCCTGAAAAGGCTGGCGCAGTGATTTATCTGACACTGGAGGACCTCTTAGAAATCCATAGAAGAGTTATTGAAAGTACCGGCGGTTCAGATGGGATACGCAGCATTCCGTTACTGGATTCCGCAGTTGCAAGACCGCAGGCCACCTTCGGAGGCATAGACTTATATACCGCTCTTCCGGGAAAGGCGGCTGCATTATTTCATTCTATTATCAGCAACCATCCATTCGTAGATGGAAACAAGCGGACTGGTTTTACTGCTATGGATGTATTCCTCCGGTTAAATGACCGTCATATAGTAACTGGTGAAGATGAGAAATACGATCTTGTCATGAGCGTGGCCTCTGAAGCTATTGTCTTATCTAAGATAACCGGTTGGATTGAGCAAAGAATAACACCCTCTAAATAAGGCCACAAGGTTGACCACTGTTTTCTTGAAATTATAGGATATTTCCTATATTATAATCTATATAAACTTGGTAATATTAGACGAGGAGGATAAAATATGGAAGTTGTAACAAGGCAGGCAAATTTTCTCCTACCCGAAGACTTGCTTGATGAACTGAGAAAGACAGTATCGAAAAGAGAGCAGAGCAAGGTGGTTGCAGAGGCGTTAAGGAAGGAACTTAAGAGACTCAAACTGAAAAAAGCCATGTTGGAAAGTTTCGGTGCATGGAAAGATAAAGACCATCCTGAATTACAGAAAGGCAGCGGAGCTTTTGTGCGTACTCTCAGAAAATCCACGAGATTGGTCCGTTCAAGATGAAAAATGTACTCATTGATACGGATATCCTGATAAATTTTCTAAGGGGAAGAGAAAAATCCAAAGAATTTCTTTCTTCCGTAATTGATGATGCAGCGGTCTATTGTTCTGCGATCACAATTGCCGAGATCTTTGCCGGCATGAAAGAGCACGAGAGGGAAAAGACAGAAGAACTCCTGGATAGCTTGAACATTCTTGATGTAAACAGGGTAATAGCTGAAAAGGCAGGACGTTATAAAAATAGTATAAAAAGTCAGAGTATGGAATTGGATGACTGCATTGTTGCAGCTACAGCATTTGCCAAGCAGGCTGTTCTTGCCACCGGAAATGGAAAACACTATCCGATGATGGATATTGAAAAAGTAATTATCACTTCAGAGTAAGCAGGTATCAACAGAAACATTTCCGAAACATTTCTTTTACTGACACTTGCGAGCATTTCATTTATCCTGTTCCCATGAACAGGTCTCTCTATCTCATTGCATACGACATTACTGACGGCAGGAGGCTTAACAATGTGCGGTATTTCCTGAAGGGATACAGCACTGGCGGGCAGAAGTCTGTGTATGAATGTTTCCTGACTGACGGTGAGCTGCGATATGTGATGAGGAAGCTTGAAGGGTTGATCAGAAGAGAGGAGGACAGGGTACATATTTTTACTATGGACGGACGGAGCAGGACACATGCGTTGGGCATAGCTGTCCAACCTAAGGACCCGCAGTATTTTTACATAGGATAACACCCATATGGGCTACAGG
>JACRGV010000048.1 GCA_016212215.1 Nitrospirota bacterium | reverse complement strand
ATAGATATGGATAGGCGGGGTTTTCTTACCCCGCCGGAAGGGATTTTCGGATGAACCGTCATGAAACGGAGGTTTCACAAAGGAGGATGAAAACCCCCCCCCCCCCAAGCCCCCCATTGTTAAGGGGGGGAAAGTTCCTTTGGTGCTCAATGGCCAACGGCAATCCCCCCCTTTGTTCAAGGGGGGGCATGGGGGGGTTATTTTCGGATGAACTCCCATGAACCAGGGTTCACAAAGGGGCATGAAAATCAGCGGGACAGGAATGTCCCGCCTATCCTCATAGATATGGATAGGCGGGGTTTTCTTACCCCGCCGGAGGAGATTTTCGGGTTATGATGTACGATTTTGAAGACCTTAGAAACAGGATGGTGGATGAACAGCTTATTCCGCGAGGGATTAAGGATGGCAGGGTGTTGTCTGTGATGCGGAAAGTGCCGCGGCATCTTTTTGTGGATGAGGCGTTACAGTACAGGGCTTATGATGATAATGCCATGGCCATAGGGGACGGGCAGACTATCTCACAACCTTATATGGTTGCGGCTATGACTGAATGTCTTGAATTGAAAGGTAATGAAAAGATTCTGGAGGTCGGAACAGGGTCAGGCTATCAGGCCGCTGTGCTGGCTGAACTTGGCGGGTATGTATTTACGATTGAAAGAGTTACTGCTCTTGCATACAGGGCAGAAAAGCTTCTGAATGAGCTTGGATATTTCAATGTTACTGTACATGTCTCAAACGGGACTATGGGATTGGAGGCAGAAAGTCCTTTTGATCGTATAATTGTAACTGCCGGTGCACCGGATATCCCTGAAGCGCTTGTTGAACAGCTTGCTGAAGGCGGGATACTTGTGATTCCGGTTGGGGACAGATATTCACAGATGCTTAAGACTGTAAAAAAGAGGGCAGGAGATGTTATTACAACGTCCCTTTTCCCTTGCGTATTCGTTCCACTTATAGGGGAAGATGGGTGGGAGAGGTAGGTTGAAGACAGAAGCAAGAAGTTAGAAGCAAGAAGTTAGAGGTTAGAAGGCTGAAGACTTAAGGCTGAAGCAAGACACAAGAAAACAGAAGTAAGAAGTCAGAAGTAAGAAGTTAGAATGCTGAAGCAAGAGATAAACACACCCTCATATGGACACTCTCACCAAATTGGAACATCGGTAGGGATTTAGAGGGATTCTCATAATTCCCTCCCTCTCGAGGGGGGATGGGGGCTAATTTTATTCCCTTCCCTTCAAGGAGAGGGTTAGGGTGAGGATGGGGTTATTGTAGGATTAATTTATGCTAAAAATTTACAATACATTATCAGGTAAAAAAGAGGTGTTTGAACCGCTGATTCCGTGGCAGGTTGGGATGTATGTGTGCGGGGTTACTGTATATGACTTGTGCCATATTGGACATGCAAGGAGTGCCTTGGTTTTTGATGTGATAAGGAATTATTTTGAGTATAAGGGTTTTAAAGTAACTTATATCAGAAATTTTACTGACATTGATGACAAGATTATTGCAAGGGCACAACGTGAAGGTCTCATCTGGAAGGATGTTGCGGAGAAGTATATCAGGGAATACTACAGTGACATGAAACTTCTTGGGGTAAGGGAGGCTGACATAGAACCTAAGGCAACTGAACATATTGATGAGATGCAGAATATTATTTCCGGATTAATGGAGAATGGACATGCATACAGTACGGATGGGGATGTATTTTACAAGGTAAAGAGTTTTGGAGATTACGGTAAGTTGTCAAAACGTAATACTGAAGATATGTTGGCAGGAGCAAGGGTTGAGATTGATGAGAGAAAGGCAGACCCGCTTGATTTTGCACTGTGGAAGTCTTCAAAGCCCGGGGAACCTGAATGGGAAAGCCCATGGGGCGTCGGGCGTCCGGGATGGCACATTGAATGTTCAGCTATGTCAATGAAATATCTCGGTGCACCATTTGACATACACGGCGGCGGTAAGGACCTGATATTTCCTCATCACGAGAACGAGATCGCACAGAGTGAGGCATTTAGCGGAAAGGCTTTTGCCCGGTACTGGATTCATAATGGATTCGTGAATGTAAATCAGGAGAAGATGTCTAAGTCACTTGGGAATTTTTTTACTATCCGTGAGGTAATTGAGAAATATCCATGTTCTCCGGACGTAACCTCAGAGATACTCAGATATTTTATCATTTCCAATCACTACAGAAGCCCCTTTGACTTTTCTGACCATGCCATGAATTCCGCACATGCGGCACTTGATGGTTTTTATAGTCTGTTTCAGAAGATAGATGAGATTAAACAGTTAAAGGCTCCAAATAAAGAAGGTGACCATGCAGTTAGAAATGCAATCATAGAATGCAAAAAAGATTTTTTAGAGGCAATGGATGATGATTTTAATACCGCAGGTGCGATAGCGTGTCTGCAGAAATTCAAAAAAGAGTTTAATACAAACCTTAATCAGGGGATTTCTGATGGGTGTGCTACAGAGATTGAGAGTTTTATTAAAGGATTAGGTGGGGTACTTGGAATATTTCAGGTTAAGCCGGATGAATGGGAATTTTCCAAATCAAATATTATCATTATAGCTGAACCGGGTAAGTTCGTAATAGAAGGACAAACAGCTGAACTAAAGCATCAACTATCAGATAAGGAAGAAAATCTGCTTACAAAGGGGGATGAAAACCACCCCACCATTCCCCCCCTTAGTAAGGGGGGGCAAAGGGGGGGTAGGCCCGGATTATCGAATGATGAAATTAATCGCCTTGTTTCAGAAAGAGAAGAGGCAAGAAAAAATAAAAACTGGAAAAGGTCTGATGAAATTCGCGACATGCTTGCTAAGTCCGGGATTATTCTGGAAGACAGACCTGATGGGTCTACAAGGATAAAACGGTGAATAAAACAAACACTGAAGGGTTATACGGGCTTAACCCCCTGCTTGAAGCATTGAAGGCACGGACAAGGGAATTCGGCAAGGTTTATATTGCAAGGGGGATTTTTAACAAGGGTGTTGATGAGATTATTAAGCTGTGTAAACTTCAGGGTGTTCCTGTGCATTTTGAAAACAGGGAATCGTTAGACAGGATCGCAGGGACGAAAAAACATCAGGGCATTTTTGGGATTGTTGCTGCAAAAAGTTTTTCATCTGTAGAAGATATATTGGACATAGCTGTTAGAAAAAAAGAGACCCCTTTTATCCTTATCTTAGACGGTGTTGAAGACCCAAGAAATCTGGGTGCAATAATCAGGACAGCAGATTGTGCAGGCGTGCATGGCATTGTGATACCCAAGCACCGTGCGGCAGGGCTGACTGATACTACGGCCAAGACATCTGCCGGTGCGGTGGAGTACGTTCCTGTGGCAAGGGTTACAAACATAGTAAAAACTATTGACTGGTTAAAGGAAAAAGGTCTGTGGATATATGGACTTGATATGTCAGGTGAAAAAGAGTATACTGCCGTATCCTGCGATATACCGTTAGCGGTAGTTATTGGTGGTGAGGGAAGAGGGATAAGAGAATCTATCCGCAAAGTTTGTGATGTAAGGATCAGAATTCCACTCCTTGGTAAAATAAATTCTCTTAATGTATCTGTGGCAACAGGCGTAGTTTTGTTTGAGATAGTCAAACAAAGACGTAAAAAAGGTGTTTGATTTATGTAATAGTATGAAATAAGAAGAATATTAACGAAAAATCTTAAATTTTAAAGGTTCTTTCCAGTTAATTGCCACAGCATATATATATTTAGGATTGACTAATCAGTCCAATTCATATATAAATCTAAAGTTTTGCTGGCGTAGCTCAGTCGGTAGAGCAGCTGATTTGTAATCAGCAGGTCGGGGGTTCAAATCCCTTCGCCAGCTCCAGTATTTTAGTGAATAGTGAATAGTTGTTAGGTAATTGTTAAAAGTTAATTGTGCAACCGCAAGGTTGCCCCGGAGAGGTACCCGAGTGGCCAAAGGGAACAGACTGTAAATCTGTCGCTTCATAGCTTCGGAGGTTCGAATCCTCCCCTCTCCACCAGGTAAGTTTTAAAGCAGTGGATAGTGGTTAGTGGAAAAATATTTGAAGAAAGATGTTAGAGAGAGTTGTTTCACTATCAACTATTCACTATTCACTAATAACTGTTAGTGCTTGCGGGAGTAGCTCAGCGGTAGAGTCCTAGCCTTCCAAGCTAGTTGTCGCGGGTTCGAATCCCGTCTCCCGCTCCAAGTTCAGTTTAATTGGGTTGAACTTAGATGAGCCGCGGGCTTGCAAAGGAGCATGAAAATATGTTGCCTAACCTTTGTCATTCCCGAAGTTTTTAATCCCCGATAACTGAATGCGGGGACGAATCTGATGTTAAATTAGATCCCCGATAGAGACATTCGGGGATGACAGAAGTGGATTATCGGGCTAATGCCCTTGTAGCTCAGTCGGTTAGAGCACCTCCTTGGTAAGGAGGAGGTCACCGGTTCGATTCCGGTCAAGGGCTTCATAAGACAGTCAGCAGTAAACGGTAAGCGGTGAGCAGATAAAAGATACAGACGGATGTTTTTTTCTGCTTACTGCTAACAGCTTACTGCTCACTAACGTAGATAAAGGAGAGGAGAGAAAAATGGGAAAGGCAAAGTTTGAGAGGAAGAAGCCGCATATAAATATTGGTACTATTGGTCATGTTGACCATGGTAAGACGACACTGACAGCGGCAATAACAATGCTGTTACATAAGAAGGGATTAGCGGATTATATTCCTTAT
>JACRGV010000047.1 GCA_016212215.1 Nitrospirota bacterium | reverse complement strand
AGGGTCTGTCATGAAATAACTTGTGCATTTAGGCGCTCAGATTTCGGTCAGGTTTGAGTGCGACCGATTGAGCAAACCCGAAGGCGTAGTTGAACCTACGCTGAGGGGTTGCGATTGAGGAGCACACAAAGATGGCCGGAAGATGAGATGCATAAATGTATAGGTTATTTTATGGCAGACCCTTATATTCTATCACTTCCCAAATCTCTTCATTTAGACATGCTGCCGCCATTGAGGTTTTTCAATCTTTGATAACCCCATCCCCACCCCCCGATTACTACTTCGGGGGCAAGCTCTATCCCTCCCCTTGAAGGGGAGGGGAATCTGAATGTCCTTTGTGAGCATTGGCTCTTTACAGGTCTAAATAAATAAGGACCTTTTTATAATCCGAAGACATTCTTTATGCTATCCACAGATGCACCTGAAGCAATCAGTCTTTTCTGAATATCCTTCCTTTTGAGATAGGATGTCACTATGATGAAATCATAAGCAATACCATTGGTGAAATCAACTGCATCTATGGGTTCTACTAAATTCTTAAAAAATGTGCTGCCCGCTTTTTCATCATCAAGAACCCGGACAAGAGACAACCCGAATTCCTGAAGGGTAAGATATGCTATCTCTGCAACTTCATCAGCGCCTGCAAAGATAACAGTCTTTGCGCCTTCTGATTCAAGGGTATTAAAAAGCCCCCTGAAATTCCTCCTTGCATCTGTGTAGATTCTTGTGTAATCCTGAAGGAGACTATATGTAAGACGGGTCTTTTCTGTTAAACCGCGCGGTGTAAGAAAATATGCATATCTTTTCGGAGGAATTGCCTTAACCGTTATATATCCCTTTGCAATAAGATTTTTGAGATATGTATTTACAAGACCGAGTGCAAGGCCCAGCCGCTTGCTTATGTCCCTCTGCGTAAGAGACTTTCCATTGGCAAGCTCTTCTAATATCTGTAAAGACCTGAAAGGGTCTTTGTCCTGAAGACCGGTTCCTATGCCCATAGGTGAATCCTAAAATCCCTCCGGCGGGGTTGGAAAACCCCGCCTATCCATTTCTACGAGGATAGGCGGGATATTCCTGTCCCGCTGATTTTCATGCCCCTTTATGAACCCTCCCCTTTATTCCCCTTCCCCTCAAGGGAGGGGGAATAAAGGGGAGTTGTGTAATTTTGTTCATGTACTGAACATGAACACCAATAATATTAAAAAAATCAAATAGTTCTAAGATGTATAAATTATAAACAATGTAGTGTTATTTTTACGCATTTTTATATATAGGTTGTAAGCGTTCATTCAAAGTTCTCCATAGCCCACCCTCCCCCTAACCCCCTCCCGTCAAGGGAGGGGGATTCTCATTTCTTACTTCTGCCTTTTCTATTCACCATTCACTATTCACTGTCTTAATTAATCCTTCTTCCACCATCTCTCCGGATACTTCACCTTTAATATCTTGTCCCCATCTCCTTTACATTCAATCCCTATCTCTTTCATGTCCGCATCAACCATTATCTTAACAAGGTCAGAGAAGGTAACTTTTGATTCCCATCCAAGGTCTTGCTTAGCCTTGGAAGGGTCAGCAAGCAGTGCGTCTACTTCAGTGGGTCTGAAATACTTAGGGTCTATCTTTACATGCTCTTTCCAGTCAAGTCCTGCATAATCAAATGCCTCTTCAACAAACTCCCTGACAGAGTGGGTTTCCCCAGTGCCCATAACATAATCACCCGGCTTATCATGCTGAATCATAAGATAGACAAGCTCCATATACTCCGGTGCATATCCCCAGTCCCTCTTTGCATCTAAGTTTCCAAGATAGAGGAGCTTCTGCTTGCCTGCTTTTATGTTTGCAATTGCCCGCGTTATCTTTCTCGTAACAAATATCTCGCCGCGCCTTGGTGACTCATGATTAAACAAGATACCGTTAGTTGCAAAGGTATTATACGCCTCTCTGTAATTCACTACCATCCAAAATGCATAAACCTTTGCTGCTGCATACGGGCTTCTCGGATAAAACGGTGTTGCTTCAGACTGAGGAGGTGCTGCTGCACCGAACATCTCACTGCTCGATGCCTGATAGAATTTAATGTTATTTCCACTGCGCCTGATCGCATCCAATAACCGTGTTGTCCCAAGCCCTGTGATGTCTCCTGTATATTCAGGCATGTCAAAACTGACCTTGACATGGCTTTGTGCCGCAAGATGATAAACCTCATCAGGCTGGATATTATATATGAGATGCGTCAACTGCCCTGCATCTGAAAGGTCGCCATAGTGAAGAAAAAGCTTTGCCGTCGGGTCATGGGGGTCTACATAAATGTGGTCTATTCTGCCGGTGTTAAAGGTGCTTGCCCGTCGTATGAGTCCGTGTACTTCATATCCTTTTGAAAGAAGAAGTTCTGCCATGTAAGAACCATCCTGGCCGGTAATGCCGGTTACTAAAGCTTTCTTAGACATTAGTGCATCCTTTCATTACAGTATTATTATGTAGTAGCAACAAATGTGCCATTATACCATATTCCGATGATGATACAATATAACCTATTTACCCCTCTTACTTATTTTTTTCTGATTTGCAAGGTTGAGGTTTGAAGATGCATATTTATGGTCAGGCACCAACTTTAATGTTGTCTTGAATTCCTCTATCGCCTCATCCATACGGCCATTATTTGCATAGATAATCCCAAGAATATTATGACCATCCGCATATATAGGGTTATACTTCAAGGCAGTTTTGTATTCTTCAATAGCCTCATCTATATGGCCCTGTCTGGAATAAATAATACCGAGATTATAATGGGCATCCCAATAATCAGGGGCAAGCCTCAGGGCAATCTTAAACTCCCTGACCGCTTCAATTGTGCGTCCCGCTTTATCATAAGCAGAACCGAGGTTATTATACCCCCTAGCATTGTACGGACTCTTTCTGACCACATCTTCCCATAGTGTTATGTCATTCTTCCAGACCATATTACGCTGATATGTGGTAATAGAAAGCGGGAGGACAACACATAGTATAGCAATACAGGAAATGATTAATGAATTCCCGCGTTGAATCCTTTTATTTATCTCCTCAACCGCATACATTACAGTAGAACCAAAGGCCGTTACAGCGCCGACACTCGGCAGATAAAGCCTGTGCTCAAATATAACATCACTTATGGGGATGATACTTGATTCAACAGAGAGGGTGATAAAAAACCAGAATATCCCAAAAGACACTAATAGTGCATAACCATTCCCTCCTTTAAGAAACCGTACCAATAGATATACTCCAAAACATATAATAACTACTAGGAATAGAAATGATAAAATAACCTCTGGAATTAGAAAGGAATGGAAAATCGGGTAGTCATAATCAAGCATCTGATTCACAGGAAAAAACAACAACCTGATATAAGTCACTATCACCCTAAACTGCGTCAGGATATAATCCGTTCTTGAAACATTCTCCGCGGCCAAATGTGATGCCCTGCTCAGCTCCCCTGCCATTGTTTTCCCCAATGGTTTAGACACATTAACAATAGTCATAGGAATAATCAGTAGCGTTAATAGGAAAGGGACAAGAAAATATGCCCTCTTTAATAACCTGTCCCTGAAAAAGAAAAACTCATATAACAGAATTACAAATGGGAGTGTAAAACTTATCTCCTTTGTCTTCATCGCAAGGATTGAAGAGATAATCGCAAGAAGATAAAAAATCAGATTGGACTTAGTAGTAGAGGACAGCCTCCATTTTATGAAAAGGCAAAGAGAAAGAAGATAAAACAGTGTAGCAAGGGATGCAAGCCTCTGAACAATGTAGGTAACGGCCTGGGTCTGAACCGGGTGGGCAACAAAAATAAGGGAAGATATAAGGGCAATAAAGAATATCTGCTCCCGCCCGATAGCAGACCGCTTCATCATCGGCGTTCTGAATGTTAGAATCACAAACCACCAGACAAGGATACCGTTCAGGATATGAATGAAAGTATTAACCAAATGATAACCCAAGACGTTTAACCCTCCAAAGTAGTAATTTATTGCAAAGGAGAATACACCAATATACCTATTCCCTGAAAAGGGAAATTTCAGAAGATTAGAAAGAGACTGGATACCCTTATTCTCAATGATGATCGCCCTGTCGTCAAAGTGAAAGGACGATGAAAAGCTGTTAGAATAAATGATGAATGTTAATAGTGTAATCAGGATGAATGTAATAAGAAACTGTGCTTTGGGTTGTCTGTATGTTTCCCTATCTATTATTGCTGCCCGCATAAGAATATTATTTATTTCCCGTGATTATCCTTAGTACTGAACAGATGTGCATTAGCCTCCTGCACAATGTCTGCATCCTTCATCCCTGCATTTTGTACAACATATCTGTACATATTTGCTGCATTTTCTTTATCACCGGATTCCTCCATTGCAGAGGCTAAACGCATCCTCAACCCCATATTATCAGGTGAAAGTGACACCGCCGTGCTGTATGCCCTGACCGCTTCGTTCAATCTTCTTTCATTGGTGTAGAATATTCCGAGATTAAAAAAAGATAAATAGTCTGTCGGGTCAATCTTTGAGGCCAGAATGAAATGCCTTTCTGCAAGGTCGGTCTTGCCGATATTAACATAAACAATCCCTGCATCATTATGAATCTGCAAATTATTAGGATAAATCTTCAATGCCTTTTCATATTCAGAAACTGCGAGGTCCCATTTCTGTTGTAAAATATAGACTTGGCCCAAACTCTGATGGGCAGTGAAAATATCTTCACCGCCGCCGCCAAGAGAGATGGCCTTCTGGAATTCAATAATTGCATTGTCATAAGCCCCAAGCTCTTTATAGGTCATACCCATGCCTGCATGGGCGACCGATGAACCCGGAGATTTTTCAACTGTATCACTCCATAATATTAAATCATCTTTCCATACCTTATTCCTGTTTATAGTTACATAAGAATACACGCCGAGGAATATAACAAACAATACGATAAATAATTTCTGGGCCTTGGTCTTGCTCAACTCTCCGAATACAATACCTATTATCACAGCAAAGCTGACTACTGCAAGATACCCCCGGTGCTCCTGAAATATCAGGCCTAATGGGACTATGGAGGTAGGTAAAAGTACGATAAAAAACCAAAGCATAAAGAACGAAATCACACGCCGGACATGATTGGATTTGTATAGCAGAAAGATCAGGATTGCTGCATATAGAACAAGTAAAATAAAAGATGATATTACCTGAAAGGAAAAGAACCTATGGAAAATCAAAGACTCATGGATTGGGGAAAGATGTGAAGGAAAGATAAACATCTGCCAGTGTTTAATAAGTACAGGAAATTCAGTAAATATCTGCGTCATAAGGTCTCTTTGAGATCTGGAAACACTTTTCCCTATCCATGAAGCCCTGATAACAATATACGGTACAACGACAAGGAATATAAAAGGTAAATATGGTATATAGGTTCTAATGCTGAAAACTGAAAATCTTACATCTTCACTGCTTACTGTTTTAAACCTATACATATCATATAACCACAACATCACCGGCAATGTTATTGCGACCTCTTTACTCAACATCCCTGCGGCAAAGGCAAGGAGGGAAGCAAGATAGAAGCAAGATGCAAGAGGTAAGAAGTTAGAAGTAAGATGTAAAAAATTAGAAGAACTCCGCCGGCCTTCTCCTATCTTACTTCTTGCTTCTAACTTCTTGCTTCTTTCTTCTGTCTGTTGGCTTCTGAACAACACCCAGCAATAAAATGCCAGCAAATAAAAGAATCCGCTCATTACGCTTGACCTGGTTGATATATAATTCACAATCTCTGAGTTGAACGGGTGCACAAGAAAGATTAGTCCTGCTGAAATCGCAGCAAATAAACCTATAATTTCACCTGAAAATACCCCCCCATGCCCCCCCTTGTTAAGGGGGGGATTTTCATTGTCCTTTGCGAGCGCCTCGCTCATGAACGTTTCATTTGCTTTTATCTGACTTCTTGCTTCTAACTTCTGTTTGTTGTCTGCTGACTGCTGACTGCTGACTAACATAGCCTTTAAGATTAAAAATATCAGAAACGCTGTCCCTATATGAAAGGCCAGATTAACTATATGATAGCCCCATGGCTTCAATTCACCGGCATAATAATTTATCGCATAAGTCAACATTACCAAAGGTCTGTAATGAAAACTCATGCCCCCTTTCTCCTTTACACTGCTGAAGGTTCCTGTATCAGTGAAAAAGGAAGAGACATTGGAGAGTTTTCTGATGTGAGGATTTGTTGTTATATGATGGATGTCGTCATAGTGAAATGGATTGGTTAAGGAATTATAATAGACAAGTATGCCGATTAAACAGAAGAGCAGGAACACCGGCCACAATATGGAATTTGAAAGTGAATTTCTCGCGGGACTCAATTAGCCGTATTCTCCATCTTTAAGGAGACAGCCTCTTTTTTCTTTAATTTATTCAGAAGCTCTTTTATCATCTTGTCATCAGGATTTAATTTAATCGCTGTTTCCCACATCTTCAAAGTATTTTCCCGATCCCTTACTTTGAGATATGAAGCACCAAGGACAAAGTATATCTTTGAATCATCAGGTTTTAGATCTTTTGCCTTTTTCAGTTCCTCAATCGCTTCCTTATAATCCCCTTTTAAATAAAGATTCTGGCCGTCAGCAAAGTGTTTTTCCCATGATTGGGCATGGTCCACTGTCTTAATTTCCATGTGGTAAAGAGAACCGGACATGAGATTGTCCCGTTCAATTGCCTTTACGAGACCTCCTATAATCTTATCATCAGGAGAGACTTTGAGGGCTTCTTTCCAGTAGTGATAAGCCATATCCATATTTCCTTTTCTGTAATAGAGTGTGCCGAGTGCGCCCATTGCCTTTACATTACGGGGATTAATACTTAGAACCTTTTTAAATGCTTCTTCTGCCTCTTTATTCTTTCCTTCGTATAGGTAGTTCCTTCCGTTTAACAGATAGATTTCCTGTTGTTCTTTAGCGGCTGTTTCAGCTTTCGGGGTATTGGTTTTGGAGACAGGTATATAGGAATATAAAAATACCCCCATACAAATAATCAGAACAATCACAACTGAAATGGTGATCCAGAACCGGTAACGAATCATGGGGTTTTAGCGCATCGGAATCCGTGGTCAAAGTTGGAGTGCCAGTTATGCCCTCTCGTTGCAATGGTTGAAGCAATTGCGTGTCTTGAAGCAGTTCTCGCATATCTGTAAAGAGGTACTTCATAAGAACCACCCCTTAGTATACGGTAAGCCCCTGAATAGTGTTGTGGGTCAACGTTATTACCGGGATATATATCATATCTCCCGTCAACCCATTCTCTTACATTTCCTGCCATATCATAGACCCCATAAGGGCTGATGTCTTTAGGATAACTCCCAACAGGTACTGTCCATCTTCTGCCTTCTTCCAATGTATTCGCATAACCACTGCCTAATTCATTCCCCCATGGATACAGCCTTGAGTCGGTACCACGGGCCGCCTTCTCCCATTCAGCCTCAGCCGGTAATCTCTTTCCCGCCCACTTACAATAGGAATAACCGTCCAGCCAGTCTACGTCAACCACAGGATGTTCCTCCTCCCCTTTTGTAAATGTATCATGCTCTTCCCAGTGACTCGGCCTGTAAGGGTTAGCCGTATCATTTAGAAAATCACGGAATTGGGCATTTGTAACTTCATAACGGTCAATATAAAATGTACTTACAAACACTTTATGTTTCGGTACTTCATCTACACCGATATTAAAACCAATCCTGCCGTCAGACTCAGAACTCCCCATATCAAACCAACCCGCAGGTATATATACCATATCATCCGGTATTTTTCTTTCTGCAATCTGATGAAGATGACTACAGCCTGCAAATATCATTATTAAAGCAAACAACAGAAGTATACGGTTAAGCATCTTTTTGTTCATTTGAAAATACCCTATAAAATCCTAATTTAACCCCATCCCCACCCTAACCCTCCCCTTGAAGGGGAGGGAATTTAAGAACGATATCCTTGCTTCCCCTTTGCAGGAGGGAATTTTCCTCTTCCTCAGGGAGAGGATTAAGGTGAGGGTGGGGTTTTTCCTTTCCCTGGTTTCTTTTGAGTTCTCCTGACTATTTTATTTCTAACCTCTTACTTCTAACTTCTTACCTCTGCTCACTGCTTACTCATCCATTGCACATCTAAATCCATGCCCAGGATGGTCCCACTTAGGTGTTACAGTATGCCTGTAAGCAGACCTTGCATAAGGAACAATGTGGTTCTCCCATGAACCGCCTTTAAGAACTTTATAGCGTTGTCCGAACTCATCCCTTTTTAATGTGCTCCCGGGATATGCTTCGTACCATGAAGATGTCCATTCCATAACATTTCCTGCCATATCATGTACACCATACGGGCTTACTCCTGCAGGATAACTGCCGACAGGGGTTGTCCACCCAATGCCTTTATCCAGTGTATTCGCCCTCGGCTGTTCCATACTATCAGGTTCATTTCCCCACGGCCATTGACGGCCATCTGTGCCCCGTGCTGATTTTTCCCACTCTGCCTCTGTAGGAAGTCTTTTGCCCTTCCATCTGCAATATTCATCAGCATCATACCAAGTTACGCCATTCATAGGGTGGTTATCTTCTGGAGAAGGGTACATCTTAACCCACTCTCCCTTAGTCCATATCCTCGGTGCTACCCTGTTTGTCTGTTTCAGAAAAAATTTATAATCTCCTACCGTTACCTCATAACGATCTATATAAAATCCTTTTAGATATACTTTATGCTGTGGAAGCTCGTCAACACCAACAGACTGTCCTAATCGTCCGTCTTTTTCAGTACTACCCATAAGGAACCAACCGGCAGGGACATATACCATGTCTTCAGGGGGTAAAGGTGCCTTAACTTCTTTCCCTGCTATACTGCATCCTGAAAAAAATAAAACCAATAAACAACAAATTAATTTTGGAAAGGATATTGCTCTTCCCCTGCCTTCCAGTTTCTTAAATCTTACTTCTTGCTTCTTGCTTCTTATTTCTATCTGTTCACCTCTGCCTTCTTACTTCTCATCTACATCCTTTGCACACCTGAAGCCGACCCCTCTGTTTTTATAATCAGAATGATATGTGTTGGCGCGGTATGCAGACCTGCTATAAGGCAATCCGACCATAATCCACGACCCTCCTCTAACTACCTTGTAAGTCTCTCCAAAAGATTCTCTTTTTAATGAACTTCCCGGATAAGGAAGATACCATGAATCAGTCCACTCACTCAAATTCCCGCACATACCTATTACGCCATAAGGACTAACATCCTCAATCATTCCGGTTACAGGGAGAATCTCTCCTGCCCCTGTATATTTAACATTACATGCCTTTTCATTAAAATTATCACCCCACGGCCATTGACGGCCGTCTGTGCCGCGTGCTGATTTTTCCCACTCTGCCTCTGTAGGAAGTCTTTTGCCTTTCCATCTGCAATATTCATCAGCATCATACCAGCTTACATAAGAAACAGGTATGTCTTCCTGTTCCGCCGGGAATATATTACCGTTCCATGAATAGTAACTATTATATTTATCAACAGGCGCGACGTGTCCTGTTTTATCTACAAACTCCTTATACTGCCTGTTTGTTACTTCATATTTATCAATAAAAAATGCCTTTAAATATACCTTATTCTGCGGGATCTCATCAACGCCGATAGATTTTCCAACAACCCCATCTTTTTCCGTACTCCCCATCAGAAACTCTCCTGACGGAACAAGTATCATCCCTTGTTTTGACAACCGTACAACTTCATCCCCGGCAAATACATTTTTCGATATGTAAAAAATAAATAAAATACTTAGAGCTGATACTAAGATATATTGATGTCCTTTCCATTTACCTTTTAGTGAGTCAGGCATTACCATGCTGATGCGCCGGCACACCACTTACCGTCGGGTCTGTTAATCTTGTAATATGGCGGGTCAGGTCTATAAGCGCATGTAGACATATTTGTCTGGTGACATTTAAGGTCACATCTAAAGAGTTTATAGGTTACACCATAGAGATCGAAGAAAGTATAATACCACCTCGGTTTTACTGCAGTCGCACCGGTTACTATCGAAGGTGCAAAATTTATTAAGTGAGTATCAACTATCCCGTCTATCATGCCGTCTTCATTATCCGGCGGCAGACATCCCGGAGGGTCAGTCAGAGGGTTGCCGCTTGGGTTCCCCGGCGAACCGGCACCACAATCCGGCCAAGCCCGTCCGGATCCGTCTCCATAAATAGTATTCACTGCCTCCACATTACTGTGTACATTGTTATGACATTCATGACAATATGCACCGCTAAGTCTTAGATGGTACATGTGCAGATTATAATCCCAAGGGCTTTCTATAGTATAGTTTCCAAAAAAGTTGGTCCATGAGGCGTCAGAGGGATTTGCCCCGGATAAGTTTGAATCAAATGCCCTTTGGTCATGGCACTGAAAACATAATTTGAATTTGTCGGTATGAGAGCTTATTTTTCCGTCGGCACAATAATCTCTGCCGGCGGTATTAATAACACCACATGTAAGGTTTGTAATCATATCACGACCGATATCCGTATTATAATTATTTCTCAGGATACGTATAAAAGCAGACCCATGCGGTCCCTGCGGTTTGGATGCATCATTACTTGTCAGGTCACTTATATTTGAAGGTAAATCAGTAATCCTTCTATAAGAACTGCCGTCAGGCATTCCTGTAACAGGGCCTTTTACGTCTCCAATCCCTGTTGTATTATTATTGTGACAATCCGTGCACTGAATTGTAATATTTTTAAGTGCACCTGCCGGGTCTGCGTTACAGCTTCCGTTTGTACCCCCGGGATTTACAGACGACTCATAAATGTTAAAAGCAACCGCAAGTTGTTTGCACAACTGCCTCGTGCCGTTCCTGCCGGCTGCTGCAACCGGATGAAATGCAGAGTTTTTGGATTGCTGGCTATGGTCAGGTGCAACATCCGCTGTATTAGGATCAAACTCCTTTCGTTTATTGCTGTAACCTCTCAGGCTGAAATTGGGATTAGTCGGGCCTGCATCCCTCGGATCTGATCTGTAATTAGTATCATCAGGAAAACGGTTGCCGGCGAATAGGTTCGTATAACTATTACCATGACACCGGAGGCATACCTCATACACATACGGCTCTCTGCTGTTACCAGGTATCTTCACCCCTACTACATTCCCATTTATGTCAATACCCTTCATACCCTTAAGCCTGTTCGTCCTTGTCACCTGATGAGGGTTATGACAATCAACACACTCAACGTGTACTGTATCCTGAATGGTAGATCCGGGTGAATACTCATTAAATGGAGGCGGAGAAGGACTCCACAACTCTACCCCTTCCTGAGGACGGCCTACGAATACCGGTTCATGTCCCGGATCCATTTTCACATTCATAGCACTGCCGGATCCGCCCATCCCAAGGTTCGCATCTTTATAGAATTCACTCCTGATATCAGGAGGAGGATTAGCAGGATTACCAAGCTCTGAAGCAGGCTTGTGACATAGAAAGCAGGTATTCTCTATAGCAAAATTATTGTTATAATCAACACCCTCCCGTAAAAGCCTTTTTGCCCCCTGAGCAGTATGAGGGTCATGACAGGCACGGCATGCATACTGGCCTACAGTATGTACCCCATCATAATTGTATGGATTACCTGAAGTCGGCGTCGGGGGCGGGACAAATGTATCCAAATCGTGTGAACTCCCTGTCCATCCCGGTTTATCATGGCAGTACAAACATATTATTTTACTCGCAGACGGATAATTTGTATCAGCAGGGTCATTATTAAAGAAACTTGCCCGCATAAATTTAGGATAAGTAGCAGCATGAGGATTATGGCAAGAGGTGCACTGTACTGAATCGAATTTATTTAAGTCTGCACCCGGATACCTCCTTAAAGGTGATATAGGAGTCGGATCATTCACCTTTGCCGGATGCAGAAGTGGAGGTCCCGGGTCAACAAGTTCTTCATCCCTCATTGCAAGGGCAGAATCATAAATAAAAGAGATCGGATGGTCATTCTGAAGGTTGGTCCCAATAACCCTCGTATCTCCGGTTATTATTCCTGATCCGACAGGCATGGTTCCGGAACCGCCTGCTGATGACTGCCCGGTCGGATAGATCATGTTAAATGGTACATAAGAAGTCCCTGAACCTGGGGTATTGATAATTGTACTGATTGCAATAGTTCCGTCATGACATGAAAGGCACAATCTGGAATAACCGGTAGGGGTATTGGGTTTTGGAGGATTTACCTCAAAACCCTCAAAGCTCGTGCTCCATATCTGATCATAAAGTATATATCGGGCAGTAGAAAGGTTCCTGTTCCATATAGGGGCATTTATCTGCGATGCCGCATCAACGCTGGCCCCGTGAGGAGTGTGGCAGAACACACATATTTCTGTTGTCTGTTCTGTATATATATTACGCCCCGCCGGGCCGATTGAAGAAAGATTATGTTTTGTATTTCTTATGTCTTCAACTATCGAAGGCACTAATGGGACAGGCACCGGAGGAGGAGGCGGTATCTGCTGTGAATGGGTATTTTTATTTGTGATGATAAAAAAGAACAGTAAAAATAATAAAAATCCTGAGATTAAAAAATATGAGTGTCTTTTCATAATAACAGGCTCTCACAACAGTCTATGTCATCCCCGAATTCTTCTATCGGGGATATGATTTTATGTTATAAAACAATAGATTCCCGCTTAAAACATGCGGGAATGACAACATTTTGGTACTTTTGCAAGAGCCTCAGTTGATTAAGGATTCCTATTATATAGATAATCTAACTCTTGTCAACCGTTTAAGTCTCACAAGTATGACAGGCAAAAAGAGCAGAATAATGGAGGCAATTTTTCCATTACCATCTCTAAAATCATTATGATATGATTTTATCGTACCACAGCCTAAGCCGCTGCTGCTTTTTGAATGATGACTCTTTGACCTAGATAAGCTCAGGGAAAGTGACCTTGCACCTGTTTCACCTGCTTCAAATGTGTAGCTTGACACCTGCGTCATATCCATTTGAACAGGCTTATTGTCTGCGTCAACCTTATCGTTGTCTTTAAGCATAAGCCGTTCCCCTTTACCAACAATTCCTTCAGGAATGTCCCAGTTTATAACAACAGATTTTCCGGCCGGCACTGAATCAATAGTAATATCCCACGAGGTTGTTGTACCATTCGGGGCTGTTCCCCTGATATCTTTCCATAGCCTCTTCATGTCATCCCTGACTTCGTTCTCATTATTAAGATACGCCTTCAGCAATACCTGGCTGTCTTGATTGGGGTCACTTACCAGTGACGGCGTATCCCATAGATTATCAAATCCGTCTGTGGCGCCCTGCTCAATGCCGACAACAAGTTTGTTGTACACCTTCTTGCCGGTATCGGATGTCGTAGACACCTCTAACGGCACTTTCCACGCATGGGCTGAAGAAAAATTAAATATTAAAAATAAAAATGCAAAGATAAAATGCAAAATTAAAAATTTACCGGATTTTTTTAATATTCGATTTGTAATTTTGATATCTGATATTTGATATTTGATTTTCAATTCACTGTCTCCTGAAGATTATCTCTACGCCGTCTTCTTCATTTACATGAACCCAATATCCGAGCCAGGGTTCAAACATTGCAGGCGGGTCATCATTGAAAGATGCAAAATCATAATTTCCATCTTTCAACTGATATATAGAATTACCGATCCACCCTGCTTTTACTGCATCAATATAAGTCATTATTTCAAATGATGAGGTCTTTCTAACCATAATATCGGCCAATGGTACTGACTTATTATAAGGATTGCCGACCATGTTCCACCCGTTCTGTAATCCGACAGAATATTCCTTATCTTCAATCTCGAGTCCGCTGATAACTAATTTCAAGTTGTCGGCAGGAGAATATATAAAGTACCCCAATCCAGGCTGTACAATATTTTCAAGATAATACCTTGGAGAGGAAAGGTCCGGGTATGCTGAATACCATCTGTATAATGACACCGGACTGCCCACAGTAAAGCTGAAAATGGATTCTCTTTCATTTAAAACCGGTATCAACGGAATAGAAATAAGGTTGTACCCTTTGCTTAAGGACACAGTTGAAGTCAACTCCGAAAGATTAGATATATTGACATCAGGCGACAGCGGTAATGTAACAACATTCGATACTGCCGAAACATGTCCTATAGCATCCCTGCTTCTTATTGCAATGCAGTAATGCGTACCTGCCTTTATCCCGCTTAATGAATAAGTCTGAATAGCCCCGATCTGAGGTCTCGGCTCACCGGTTACTTCAACGGCATTATCCCATGTACCGCCGTTTAACTCATCAGGACTTACACAATTTTCGATAAACCTTATATCATAAATAGCAGCGGTATGTGTAACGCTGTCATCCAACGGTGCAGACCAGATAAGCAATACTGAATTATTTGTAAGATGGGCAACACGTAAATCACTTATTTTATCAGGAGGGGTCTTATCAGCCGGTTCGATGATGATGAGCTGATAGTCCATAGAATCAACCGCATTATTGGCATCTTTTATTGAAATAGTGAAATTATATATTCCAGGGACAAGAGGTGTGCCGTAAATAACTCCTGTCTTACCATCAAGCATCAGACCTTCAGGGAGATTTCCGGTTACAAACCATGCAATCGGTTTACTGCCTCCTGTCACAGCAATTTTATCGCTATACTCATTCCCGAGAACACCATCCGACAGGCTGAAGGTATCAATCTTAGGGATAGAGTTAATATTAAGTGTAAACTCCTGTGTCTTACTGTTTCCTGTAACCCGGTCAACGCCTTTTAATGTAAATTTAAATGTACCGGTTTCTGAAGGGGTACCTGAAATTTGACCTGTTGTTACATCTAATGACATCCCTTCCGGGAGCCTGCCGTCGAGTAAGCTCCATACCGGATCACCGTTGATTACAGACACCCTGTTATCATATAAAGTGCCGAGGGTTGCATCAGGCAGGTCAGGCGGCCCCATAAAAAGCCCCTTAGCCTTCATCCGTATCTCAAAATATCGAATTCCATACTTCTTCCCGGCATTAAATGTATTGGTAAACAAATATAAACCGGTTTTCTCCATATCAATACTGTCCGAAGGAAATGACAAATCAACGAGTGAAATATCAATATCCTTAGGTATATATTCAAAATTCCAATTAAGTGTTATTGTCCCGCCGTTCACTGTAGAAAGCACTACAAATGACCATGTCCTTTCTCCCCCAAAAGTCCTTATATCCCTCCAGAGTGAACACCCGTAAACAGGATAACCATCCTCTTTATTTTTACATGCCCATTTATCTATCGTTCCATCATTATTACTATCTTCCGGTTGAATCCCATGCATAAACATTGACTGCACCGGATCGTCAATCTCAACCATGGAGGCTGTATCCCATGCACTGTCAAAGCCATCCGATGCACCATGTCTTACTCCTGCAATAAGATGATTCCAGATAGTTCCATCCGTACCCCTGGGGTCAGGAACAGAGACCTTAACATGAACGGTCCAGTCAGTAACAGCAGATTGTGCAGATGGAATAAGAAGAAGATTAAATATAAAAATCAAAAATGCAAAAATATAAACCGTTTTCCCTAATCTCAGCACTGATGTATAAAACCTATCAATAGAAGATACCGCTATCCCCACCCTGACCCGCCCCCATTCAGTATCGGGGAGGGAAATTTCCTCTCCCTCAGGGAGAGGATTAAGGTGAGGGTGGGGTTTTTCATCATCATTTGTAAGTAATACATTCATAGATGTTTCATTTTGCATTTAGCTTTTCCTTAAAATGGTATCAACAATTCAAAAGTTGAAGTACTGCCAAGCACATTTATCCAGTATGACTTCCATGGCTGAAATAAAAGACTGCACTGTGTACCGAGGGGTTCTCCCAAACCATCCTGATTACAGGTCTCATACGTATAGGTTGTTCCGTTGAATGTATAAACAGACCCATCTATCCATGCCGGATTTGTTGCCGACACAGCGTCCTGAAACTTTGCAACCTCTACAGTACTGCCTGTCGTCTTCCTCAGATACAAGCCTCTCTCAATAACACCGTTTACATCCCTTGAGCTGAAATAAATCTCTTTATCAGCAGTAGAGCCTATTGTATTCCATCCATTTTTAAGCGGCATCACATAACATTGAAAATGCACAGGAGTAGGCTGCGTATCGTCAACACAGTCCTGCAAAAGCGGTGCAGTTGAGGTTGAAGGAACATCTAAACTCACACTTGCAGAAGGAACCCATAGAAAATATCCCCTGCCCTCAACAACAGATGTTAATTGTGAACAGACTTCATTGCCGATATTATGGGGCAGAGGCCAGCCATTATAACAACCGTTATCCCAGTTAGCCCCCCTTGAATCCCATCCGTACAGATAAAGCTGAGCACCGACATCATCACCAAAAACATTTACAGGGCTATCCGGAACCGGCTTGTAAGGTACCGACACCATATTGTATGAATTGGCAATTAGTGATGTAAGCCCCCCTCCTATATTTGAAATGGAAGACTCGTTTTTTACCTCATCAAGAGATTTTACAGCAAAATAGAATCTGGTATTCTGTGTCCTGTCATCAAATATCCCTCCGCCCAAATTTATCTTATTTTCAACAGGAACTATATAACATTCTTTCATGCCCGGAGATTTAGGTACAAGGAATCCGCCTGCAGGGGTCAAAGGGGTGGAGTTAGAGAAGTTTATCTCTCCGACCCCGGGAGTTACACCATCATCTACAATGTATCTTCTTGAATATCTCAGATTATAACCCGTAACAGCCTCTAACGGCAGAACACTCCCATCATCAGCATTTGCTGTCCAGCACAGGGTCATAGTATCCTTTGTTACACCTGTAACTGCAAGGTCCGAAATCACACCTGGCTGTGTTGTATCACTTGATGAAAGGGTATGGCCGGGACATGTGGTACATGTTGAGATTGCCGAGATATTACCTGCATCGTCGGATGTCTTGAGTGCAAAATAATAATCTGTATTCGCAAACAGATAAGCGATAGTACAGGATTCAGTATCGCCTGCAGGCTTAGGTTTGCCTAAGTTAGTTTCACCAGGTTTACAACTCCTGACTTTAACGGCATTAATAAAATCTGTATCGTTATTTATAGGTGTTGCAGAATATCGCAGGTCATAAGATACTGCTGTACATGGGGTGCGGGACGGAATACAACCGGTTCCATCATCGCCGGGCGCCTGCCATGAAACTGTTATGGCCTGTACAGTTATTCCTCCCGGGCTAAGTGCCATTGAGGCAGGGGGAGTGGTGTCTACACTATTCACAACCGCTTTAACAGAATCAACCCTTGTGTTATCTCCAAGTGAGGTAATATCAAATATTATTGCCTGAGAACCTGAATTAAAGGATGAAGGAGATGTAATCCTGAATGTAAAGGACGGTATCTCACCAGGATTATATACCGAAGGATTCCCTTGAAGGGCTGTAGGTATATCAATCGGTGATGTATTGTATTCAACCGTAGAACCGTCATTAAGCTTCTCCAGCATCTTTACAGTCCATGAAGCAGGCGTGCTCCAAGAAAGCCGGAACGTGTCTGCCAAGTTACCCTCATTCTGAATACCCAAAGTGATATCCATGGTATTCCCCGCCGGTATATCTAACGCCGTACAACCGCCGTTTCCAGAACTTAATGCCCCATAAACATTATCTCCGGCAGGTGATGTCCCGCAACCTGTACCTGATGTACTGTATCCATTTATAATCCCATCAACCTTGTATGCACCATTCAACTTTGTTCTAATAGTTAATGAGTCTATATTTACTGCTGCACCGGTAGAATAAATATTAAGGATAAAATCAGTTGTCACAGGAGGTCCTTTTGGAATAACCTTAAGGGTATATGCCTTAAAATTGCTGATGGAGGGCATAGAAACTATAGAGGGCGTGGTCCATCCACCGGCAGGATTCGTAATATCATGGTCATTGGTGCCATCATTCAATAATATCAGCCACCCGTCAGGAGGAGGCGCTATCAAAGAAAAAGTATACGCATCAGAGGTATTACCTTCATTTTGAATGATAATAGGATATGATATAGTTACTCCGGGGCCGCTAGCTTCTTTAAGCAGAGAGGTACCGCCGGTTCCCCCCTTATTTGAATCATAAAGGTCATTACCTGCTCCATCTATAAGCCCATCTGCCTTGTATACTCTTTGAATAAGGGTAGATGCCTTAACAGAATCTATCTTTGCATAGTCATTTTCAGAATGAACATTCAGAACAACATCCTGCGTCACCCCGCCCGGTGCATAGTTAGTAGGTGTAATCTTAATGGTATAGTCCTTCTGCAGAAATACATCCAAAGGTACGGTTACAGGAGAGGAAAGGTCTGTTACGCCATCATTCAAATAAACAGTCCAGTTGCCGGAGACATCAGACGGCGTATTCCATGATATAGTATATGTGTCAAACAAAGTAGCAGATGTCCCATCATTCTGAAGAGAAAAATTGTATGTAACCGGTAATGCAGATACAAAACCCGGTAATCCTTGTTTTGCAGATGACCCGCCTGTACCGTTATCCCCATAAACGCCATTCCCATTCCCGTCTATTATCTCATCAGGTTGATATATCCCATTTGCTGTAAAGTAACCTACGTGTGTTTCCAAAAGCGTCGGTGAGACAGAGCCTAAAGTAGTAAACAGGAAGACCCTGTACTGAAACCATCTGTCGTCGTTTGTTCCTAAGTATCCACTCCTGTTATTCGGATTTACAGGCTCTTTTCCGCTTGGGTCAGTGTAGGCATCTGTCAGGTATGAACCTGCAGCATAATTAAAAGTAATTGCAGAATCTAATGTGATTTTTTTATTAACAGAATCAATAGCTGATATCTTCTTAGTCTCACTTTGTGCTGCATTCGCAATATTCGTAATGGTAATTCTGCTTCCAGTAATAAATCCTGTTACATCGGCAACTGTAACCTGAGTAACACCGGCAGTACCGGAAAATGTTGTATTATGAGGCCCATACCAAGGTCCCCATGCAATCCCATCCGGCGAAGTCCTTAGTTGAAGAACGAGGTCAGTACCTGTAGGTATGTCCTCAGACCATATCAGCCTGTTGATAACATTAGTAATATCAGTAGAATCATAAGGAGAGCTGACAAGAGACTGTGATGCCGGATTCTGTCCATAGTTTATGGTGATGTCTTGGAGTGTCGGGCTGTCTGCCGGTTCAACCGTAAGCCTGTTAAAGTATGCCTTGAATTTCATGTAGCGGTCTGTGTCATGACCTGAAAATATGGGTGTACCCGAAGTTATATAATATGTACCTGTAGTACCGTCAGGCCCTTTAAAATTCCATGTAGCATTATCATTATTGGTAGCAATCTGGAATTTTAGACTCGATCCTGGTGGAACAATTGAATTCCAAACAAGATTACTATAGAGTGCACCGCCGACGCCTCCATCAAAAGATGGGGATTCATAAGTTCCATGTGTAACTGATATAAGACCATAGTTTATGGTAACATCATTCAATACAGGGTTAGCCAATGGGTCAATCGAAGGCCTGTCAAAAAATGCCTTATACCTGAAGTAACGGTTCCCATAATGGCCTGAGAAAATAGCAGCAGGGGAAGCAGTATAGTACGTACCTGCCGTTCCATCAGGTCCGACAAAATTCCATGTAGCATTATCATTGTTTGCAGCCATCTGGAATTTCAGGTTTGAACCGGCCGGCACTGTTGAAGTCCATGAGAGATTAAAGAAGAAACCGCCTTCGGGCCCCACATCAAAAGTCGGTGAAGTATAAGTACCGCTTAGAATATTATCCAGTATAGTTACATAAGCATTATTGTCCGGATGCGGGACAGTTACATCAAAGGCATCAATACCTATCATATAACCAACGGAACTGGGATTTTTGATATGGGCAACCTCAATCTTGAGTGTATGGGAGGTATTGGCAAGATTTGAAATACTCCAAAGTACCTGCTGGTTAAGCTGATTAGGGTCATATAAATCTACAGTTGCCTGAAGAACATTGTCTATATAAACATAAGCCTTACCAAAAGCGGAATATTTGAAACCTATCCATGCGACACCACTGCCGTTAAATGAAAAGCTAACTGTATCATTTTTCGTAGTTGAACTAATCCAGCTACCACCGGAGGGGGTCCAAAATGTATTCGAAGTCCATGTGCCTGCCTTTGTAACAGATGCATTTGTCTCTTCATATCTGGTAGTTGTATTAGTACCGTTCCCGACTATCTTTACATTATTTAAAGTACCCCTTGCAAAATCAAGTATGTCCGCTGTCTGGGTTACAGAAAACTTGCCGTCTGCAAGCATCAGATATGCATTGTTATCCGGATTTGGGACAGATACGTCAAAGGCATCAATACTGATATATGTATAAGTTGAATTGGGATTCCTGGTACCTGAAACCTCAATCTTGAGGGTATGGGAGGTATTGGTAAGGTTTGAAATACTCCAGAGTACCTGTGAGCTTTGTTGTGTAGGGCTATATAAATCTACAGTACCCTTGAGAACATTATCTATATAAACATTTGCAATACCGAAAGTTGAATATTTGAAACCTGACCATGAAACACCACTGCCGCTGAAAGTAAAGCTAACCGCATCATATCTGGTAAACGAACTAATCCAGCTTCCACCGGATGGGGACCAAAATGCATTTGATGTCCACGAACCTGTCTTGGTCACAGATGGACTCGTCTCTTCATACCTTGTACTTATATATGAACCGTTCCCGACTATCTTTACACTGCTTAATGTACCTCTGTTAAAATCAAGTATATCTGCAGTCTGGGTTACAGAGGCCGGTTTGGGATAAAGAGTAACGCCGGGAACAGAGGTATCTACATACAAGTCCTTACTGAAGAATTTGGTCCATCCAACCTGGTCTGATGGATGACCCGGCTTTGCAACAACATCAGCGCCGCCGGTCCAGTCATTCTGTACCCAACTGTAATTGGAGGCATAAAGGGAAGCAGGTTCAACAATAATAAAAAAGGTAAGGATGAGTAATAGAAGTTCTCTTGTTATATACTTCAATGGTAACTTCATTATATAGTTAATATAGCAATTTACATGCCATATTATTACTTCTTAATATTTTTTAATTGTGCTATCCGCTGTTGAGCAGCTTCGGCTACCCCGCTTGTGTCATGCTGTTTCACAGCAATATCTTTCAGATGCTGCAACTCAATTATTGCAAGGTTTATTTTACCTTGCGTTTCATAAGCCTTCGCAAGGTTAAAGTATGCCGGATAGTAATCGGGTTTTATCTTAATGGCATACTGTAAAGACTGATATGCCTTATCAAAGTTTCCCATTTTAACATGAACAACACCAACATTGCTGAACACCTGAACTGCGTTAGGGTCCTTTTTACCTATTATATAATATATCTCTAATGCCTTTTCCAGCCTGCCCATGCGTTGATATGCCACGCCGAGTGAATATAAAATATCCACCCGCTCCGGCCTTATTGTTACAGCTTTTTTCAGATAGGTAGTTGCTTCATCTAACTTTTTGACCTTTAAATAAGTCAGTCCCATACCATAGTATGGTTCAAAACTATCAGGCCGTGCCTTCATAGATTTTGTAAACTCTTCAATAGCCAGGTCAAACATTGCATTATTATAAAACTGTATCCCTGTACTGTAATGTTTCATGTAATATTTAGGGTCAGACCTCTCTAAATAATTCTTTAGATAAAACCCACCTATAATGAGTACACATAACACGCCTATAGCTATTACAATAAGTTTCCATGAAAACCTCTGCTTTTTTGATGAGTTTTGCTGCTGATAGCCGCCTGATTGGCTGTTCTCTCCCATAATCTTTCTCCCCCTAATGTTTATAATTTCATGAGGTTAGCCAGTCTTAGCCCTGCCTCATGTGTTAGTTCTCTATCTTCACTCCCTTTTTGTTTTACTATATAACTGTAATATTCCCGTGCCCCTGCCTTATCTCCAAGTTCTTCTAATAATTCTGCAAGATTAAATCTGGCCTTCACATAATCAGGATATAAAGCGATTGATATATTATATTCCTTTACTGCCTCTTTCAGCATCCCCTTCTCTGTGTATAAAACTCCCAGGTTAAAATGAGGCAGGTAGTCAAGATGGTCAAGCTGTTGTGCCCTTTTATATTGCACCTCTGCAAGGTCTAATTTCCCGATGTTAAAGTATATTGCACCTAAGTCATTACGAAACCCGGAATAATCCGGACGTACCTGAATCATTTTCTCATATTCTATTGCTGCAAGGTCCCATTTTTTCTGAACAATATATATTTTTCCAAGTGCTTCATGGAGAGCAGGGTCTTTACCCCCGCCTAAATCAAAAGCCTTATTTAATGCATCAAGTGCATCATTATACATATTAGCCCTTGTGTAAGCAACCCCTAAGGCTATGTAGAGTTTTGACGATTCAGGATACTTATCAATGGTATCTTTCCATAACCCTACCTCACTATTCCATACCCGATTCCGTGCAACCGTCCCTCCAAAGTAAACCCCAATCAGTATTATCAATATTACAAATGCCGGCTTAGCGGATAGTTTGTTTAAAAAGGTGCTGATCACTATCCCTGTCAGAACAGCAAAACTCACTATAGCAAGATACCCCCGGTTTTCCTGAAAAATCACGTTTAAGGGAATAATAGTGGTAGGTATAATTACAATCAGAAACCAGAACATGAAAAATGAAGATATTCTTGCAAATAATTCATTACGAAGAAAAAGATATACAGCCAATATAAGGTATACAATGACGAAACATGCAGAGAGGACTATTTCGAATGACCAGAGATTATTTCGGACTCCTATAACGTCGCCGAATGTAAGCCCGGTTGGGAAAAGAAAAAGTCTCCAGTGTTTTACAAGTACAGGCAGTTCAGTATACAACTGTGTCATTACATCTCTCTTGAATGGCGTCAGGACCCCTCCAAGTGAAAAAAACCGCATTAAAAAATATGGGATTACTACTATAAGGATAAAGGGGAGATACGGTATGTATGTCCGCCAGTTTAATATATACCCCGCATTAAGAGGTGAGCGGTGAGCAGTATTGTTATCTGTCTTATCTTCTTGCATCTGACTTCTTACTTCTTGCTTCTTGCTTCTATTGGGCCAATAAATATCATACAACCAGAACACGATTGGCAGTGTAATCACAACCTCTTTGCTCAACATACCTGCGAGAAAGGCAAGGAAGGAAGCAATATAGAAGTAAGAAGTAAGAGGTAAGAAGTTAGAAGAACCTCGCAGGTCTTCTCCTATCTTACTTCTTGCTTCTAACTTCTTGCTTCTTTCTTCTGTCTGTTGGCTTCTAACTTCTGACTTCTGACTTCTAAACTTCACCCAACAGTAAAATCCCAGCAGATAAAAGAATCCGCTCATTACGCTTGACCTTGCTGTAATATAGTTTACAGCCTCGGAATTGAAAGGATGAACAAGGAAAATAAGACCAGAAGCCACGGAGGCAACAAACATCGGGGTTAGAAAACCCCGACTATCTATAGGAGGGACATTCTTGTCCCGCTGGATATCTGCTGACGTCCGACTTCTTGCTTCTAACTTCTTGCTTCTGACTTCTGCCCCAAGCCCCATGCCTTCCAACATGGTCTTCACTATAAGAAATAGCAAAAATGCTGTACCTATATGAAAGATGAGATTTGTCAGATGATAACCAAAGGTATCAAGGCCGCCAAGGGCATAATTAATAGCATAGCTCAACAATACAAGCGGCCGGTAATGACCTGCCTGATGGTCTGAAATAAGTAATCTTGGATTTGTAAAAAACTGAGGCAGATTATTTAATGACCTTATGCTCTTGTTGTAGGTGACGTAAAAATAATCATCATACTGAAACATATTATGCAGGCTATTAAGATATGCCGCTGTACCAAGAAGAACGAACAAACAAAGGACTAATGTCTTACTGCAAATTATAGTTGAGAACCATGAACCCTTTGTATTCATCCGAAAATCCCTTCCGGCAGGGTAAGAAAACCCCGCCTATCCATTTCTACGAGGATAGGCGGGACATTCTTGTCCCGTCATTATCATCATCCTTTGTGAGCGGTACGCTCATGGATGTTTCATTATCTTGCTGCCCTCATCTTCTCAAGCCTGTCAATAGCCTCACGTGCCTCCTGGGCTACGTCTTGTTCATCCTTTGCAGTTACCTGAACTGCCCTGTTGTAATATCTTAATGCCTCATCCTTGTTGCCCATTTCTTCCATCAATGACCCTAAATTAAACCACGATTTCGAATGTGCCGGATTTAATGAAATTACAGTCTTAAAATAATTTATAGCCTCAGAAGATTTTCCACCCCGCCTGCTCAAGATCCCTAGATTATAATAAGGTCTGGAGAATTTTGGATCGTACTTAATAGCCTCCTTAAGCTCCTTTTCCGCTAACTCTATTTTGCCCATTATAAAATAGGCATGACCTAATTCATTATGAGTATCCGATTTATAGGGATACAGTTTTACTGCCTGTTCAAACTCCTTTATAGCAAGGTCATACTTTTCCTGCATAGAATAGATTCTCCCAAGATTGTCATGGATAAAGAAATTATCATTGCCCCCCAGTAAAATAGCCTTATTTGATGCATCTATAGCCATGTTAAACTTTCTTGCCCTTTTGTATTCAACAGCTAATGCTGTGTAAACTGCCGGAGACCTTGGAGACTTCTTCAATGCATCGGTCCAGAGGGCCATCTCACTTTTCCAAACCTTATTCCTTTGTACTGTACAGCCGGCGTAAAAAATAATTAAACCGACCAGAACTGCCATTGAAACCCATTTAATCTTTATCCTCCCCAACTCGCCTATTACTACACCGGCGAGGACTGCAAAACTTACCATTGCAAGGTAACCGCGGTTTTCCTGAAAAATATCATTTAAAGGGATTATAGTTGTGGGTAAGAGAACTATAAAAAACCAGAACATAAAAAAGGAGATAATGCGTAAAGTCCGCCTCTGAACCCGTGAAAGAATAAATGCGATAATTAAATATGCTGTGATAATGACCGTGGATAATAATACAGGGAAAGACCAATAAGTCCTGTATATTTCCACTAAATGAAGGGGAGTGAGGTCAACAGGTATAAAAAACATCTGCCAGTGTTTGACCAGAACCGGAAGCTCTGTAAACAACTGAGTCCATATATCCCTCTGAAAATGGTCAAGCACCTTCCCAAGTGAAAATAATCTTATTAATAAATAAGGCACCGCTACGAGAAGGACAAAAGGAATATATGGGATATAAGTTCGCCAGTTTAAAAGATAGTCAGCAGTAAGCGGTGAGCGGTAAGCAGTTTTATCAGCTAACTGTTCATTGCTAACTGCTGACTGCTTACTGCTTACTGACCTAAACCCATACATATCATACAGCCATAACACGACTATAAGTGTAATCACTACCTCTTTGCTTAACATACCTGCGATAAAGGCGAGGAGGGAAGCTATATAGAAGCAAGAAGCAAGAGGTAAGAAGTTAGAAAAACCTTGCCGGTCTTCCCCTATCTTACTTCTTACTTCTTGCTTCTGACTTCTAAAAAGCACCCAGCAATAAAATGCCAGAAGGTAAAAGAACCCGCTCATTACGCTGGAGAGGGCAGTAACATAGTTCACAGCCTCTGAGTTAAACGGATGGACAAGAAAAATCAGACCGGAAGCCATTGAGGCAACAAACATCGGGGTTAGAAAACCCCGGCTATCTACAAACGTAGGCGTTAGAAAAACCCGGCTATCTATAGGCGGGACATTCTTGTCCCGATGGGCGTCATCTGACTGCTGAATGCTGCCTAACATAGCCTTCACTATAAGAAATATCAAAAACGCCGACCCCACGTGGAAGAAAAAGTTGAATAGATGATAGGCTACAGGATTTAATTGAGTGAACGCATAGCTGACAGCATAAGAAGTAAGCACAAGAGGACGATAATGCCCACCCGGCATCAGATCCGAAAACATCATCTTAGGATTTATAAAGAAATACGGGATATTTTTTAGAGAGGTGACATTCCTATTATAAACAATGACCATTTCATCATCATAATGAAAACTATTACCAAAGCTATTCCAATACGTCAGAATCCCTATGAGCAAGAAGATAATAAAAATTACATATCGCTTATCCAACCAATCTTTCATCCGAAAATCCCTTCCGGCGGGGTAAGAAAACCCCGCCTATCCATTTCTATAAGGATAGGCGGGACTTTCTTGTCCCGCTGATTTTCATGGCCCTTTGTGAACCCTCGGTTCATGGGAGTTCATCCGAAAATCAACCCCATCCCCACCCTAACCCTCCCCTTGAAGAGGAGGGGATAAAAACTAAGCACCCTCTCCCTCAGGGAGAGGGTCCGGGTGAGGGTGGGGTTGTTTCATCCTGAGCCTCATTTTCATGTACCTTTGTGAGCCGAAGGCTCATGAGGGTTCATCCGAAAATCTCCATAGCTCACCCTCCCCCTAACCCCCTCCCGTCAAGGGAGAGGAATAAACGTCAGCCTCCCTCTCCCCCGGCGGGAGAGTTACAATTAAATTTCTACCAAATCCTCCCCCCTCCTTTACGGGGGGAGAGGCAGGAGGGGGGCCGGGTGGGGGGGCCTCATTTTCATCAACATTTGTGAGCCGAAGGCTCATGACGGTTCATAACTACCAATCTCTTTCTGATTATATTTCAAACTTCATTGTTTATTCCCGAGTTTTTGCCTGGCCATACTTACAATCCGATCCACGATTCTTTTATCCTGGTCATACAACAGTTCTACAGTAGCGGTATCAGGTGAGCCATACCTGATAATTTCATTGTACTGTTCTCTTGCCATGTCTAACCTGCCGGTTTTTTCATAGACTTCACCTAATTCATACCTTGCACGAAGATATGCCGGATAAATGGCAATAGCCTCCTGAAACTCCGTCACGGCCTCTGATAATTTTCCACGTCCTACAAGCACCACGCCCAAATTGTAGTGAAGAGGGGGCAGACTATACCATTTCCGGACTGCCTTCTTCAAGAATATCTCAGTTTGTTCAATATCTCCTTTTTTAACGTAAAGTGTTGCAAGCTCATTCATTGAAACCGCATCATTAGGATCAATTCTTAAAGCATTTTCATATTCCTGTATGGACTTGTCAACATCTCCTGAAAGAAAGTAGTCACGCCCGAGATTAAGGTGTAAATAGTAATTGTCCGGTTCCGCATTAAGCCCCCTTTTTGCTGTTTCAATTGAAAGAAACATGTCTCCCCTCTCTCTATATACTGCAGATAAACCGGCGTATGCTATTCCGGAACCTGGCGCAATCTCTACCGCATCCTTCCAAAGCCTGATACTGTCTCCCCATACAAAATTCCTTTTGACTGTAATTACTCCGTAGATAATAAACAAAATAACAGTAATGCTTATAACTGTTGTCCTGTTGACCCTCTTACCGAGTTCCATTAGTACAACCCCGATTAATAAAGAGAATGATACAACTGCAAGGTATCCCCGGTTTTCCTGAAAGATCGCATTTAAAGGCATAATCGTTGTTGGAAGGAGTACAATTAAGAACCACATCATACTGAAAGATACAACCCGCAGGTATCTACTACCGGACAAAAAAAGATATAGAGTAATTACCAAGTACAAAATAAATAATACGATTGAAACCATCAACAACAACGTCATACCATGAAAAATGTCCACATCATGTACCAGACTAAAACCCTTTGGGATAAAAAACATCTGCCAGTGTTTAAATAAAACCGGTACCTCAGTAAGTATTTGAGTTACTATGTCCCTTTGAAACTTGTCCAGCACCTTCCCAAGGGAAAAGAGACGCATAAGCAGATACGGTATTGCTACAAGAAGAACAAAAGGGAGATATAGAACATAGTTACGCCAGTTTAAAAGATAGTCAGCAGTAAGCAGTGAGCGGTGAGCAGATTCGGAGGGGCATTGTGTGTTACTTCCTTCTGTCTGTTTACTGCTTACTGCTAACTGTTTACTGCTTACTGACTTAAACCCATACAAATCATACAGCCACAACATTACCGGCAAAGTTATCACCACTTCTTTACTTAACATACCGGCGATAAAGGCGAGGAGGGAAAAAAGATAGAAGTAAGAGGTAAGAGGTAAGGGGTAAGATGCAAGAGGTAAGAAGTTAGAAGTTAGATTTAAATAATTAGAAGAACCACGATGGTCTTCTCCTATCTTACTTCTTACTTCTTGCTTCTGACTTCTAAAAAGCACCCAGCAATAAAACCCCAGCAAATAGAAGAACCCGCTCATTATACTCGAACGGGCTGTTATATAATTTACAGCCTCAGAATTAAATGGATGGACAAGGAAGATAAGACCAGAAGCCACTGAGGCAACAAACATCGGGGTTAGAAAACCCCGGCTATCTACAAACGTAGGCGTTAGAAAACCCCGACTATCTATAGGCGGGACATTCTTGTCCCGCTGGATGTCTGCTGTCGTCTGACTTCTTGCTTCTAACTTCTGTTTGTTTTCTGCTATCTGCTCACTGCTTACTGCTGACTGCTTCCTGTCTTCTAACATTGCCTTCATTATAAGAAATATCAAAAACGCAGAACCAATATGAATCGCCAGATTAACAACATGATACCCGAATGGGTTTAATCCCCCGATAGCATAATTAACCGCATAACTTGCATAAACAATAGGTCTGTAATGTCCTGCATACAGAGGATTACTTTCAGACAGTCTTGGGTTTATAAAAAAAAGCGGGATATTTTTAACATCTTTAATATTAGTATTCTTAACAACCACGCCGTCATCATCATACTGGAAAGGATTACTTAAGCAATTCCAATAGATGAGCAGACCTGCAAATAAAAAGATACAAAAGACTATGAGATACCGGTGACACCCTTTTCTGAACCCGAACATATCTTCTTTCATACATTAAAACTTACTGATTAAACTTCTGCTCCGCCTTTGCTATAATTTCCCCTGCTATTTTTTCATCTAACCCATACCTGTAATTCAAATTTTTAAGATTAATTGTTTTATATTTAATAATCTCTCTGTACTGTTCCTTTGCCTGATCTATCTTATTAAGTTTTTCATAAGCCTCTCCCATGTCATACCTCACAGTAAGGTAATCCGGATACAATTTTACTGCTGTTTCATAGTGGCTAATAGCATTAACAAAATCTCCGCGCATTATATCTATCCTGCCCAGATTATAGTAAAGAGGAGGCAAATCCTTCCAAACCTTTATCCCATTTTTTAAGCACTGCTCCGCACGTTCAAGGTTGTTTTTTTCTATATACAAAACTGCAAGGTCATTCCATACATTACCGAAACCTGCATCTATATTAAGCGCATTTTCATATTCTTTAGCGGCCTCATCCATTTGACCAAGTGCCTGAAAATCTGCTCCTATAAGCATATGGAGATAATAGCTATCAGGTTCTACAGAAATTCCCTTTTTCGCAGTTTCAATTGAGAGAAATGTATCACCACTGTTCTTATAGGCAAGAGATAATCCTGCAAAGGAAATCCCGGATTGCGGAGACTTCTCTAATGCGTCCTTCCATAACTTAATATCATCCCCCCATACAATGTTTCTCTGCATCGTAATACTTCCATAAACCGCCAATAATAATAACAGCACGATAACCTTCAATACTACACTTTTTTTATAATTAAACAAAGTCTCAATTGCAATCCCTGCCGGTACTGCAAAACTTAACAAGGCCATGTAACCCCGGTTTTCCTGAAAGATTGCATTAAGTGGAATAATTGTTGTTGGAAGCAGTACAATAAAAAACCACAGCATAAAAAAAGATATAATACGCCAACGGCCTTTTCCATACAAAAATAGATACACAATACCACACAGATATAATATCAATATTACAACTGAAACCATAAACAACCATGTCATGCCATGGAATACATCCACATCGTGAACCAGGCTAAAGCCCTTTGGGATAAAAAACATCTGCCAATGTCTCACAAGAACAGGCAACTCTGTGAACAGTTGTGTAATAAAACCCCTCTGAAACTTATCAAGCACCCTGCCGAGTGAAAAGAGACGTACTAGCAGATACGGTATCGCTACAAGAAGAACAAAAGGGAGATAGGGGATATAGGTACGCAAATCAAATACTGCATACTTATTTATTACTGTGTTATCTTCTTGATTCTTACTTCTTGCTTCTAACTTCTTGCTTCTGCTAAACCCATACAAATCATACAACCACAACATTACCGGCAAAGTTATCACCACTTCTTTACTTAACATACCGGCGATAAAGGCGAGGAGGGAAAAAAGATAGAAGTAAGAGGTAAGAGGTAAGAAGTTAGAAAAACCTTGCCGGTCTTCCCCTATCTTACTTCTTACTTCTGCCTTCTTACTTCTTTCTTCTGCCTGTTGACTTCTAACTTCTTGTTTCTGACTTCTTTCTTCTGAAATCTTACTTCTTGCTTCTAACTTCTTGCTTCTTGCTTCTTTCTTCTGACTTCTAAAAAGCACCCAGCAATAAAACCCCAACAAATAGAAGAACCCGCTCATTATACTCGAACGGGCTGTTATATAATTTACAGCCTCTGAATTAAATGGATGGACAAGGAAAATAAGACCAGAAGCCACTGAGGCAACAAACATCGGGGTTAGAAAACCCCGACTATCTACAAACGTAGGCGTTAGAAAACCCCGACTATCTATAGGCGGGACATTCTTGTCCCGCTGGATGTCTGCTGTCGTCTGACTTCTTGCTTCTAACTTCTGTTTGTTTTCTGCTATCTGCTCACTGCTTACTGCTACCTGCTTACTGTCTTCCAACATTCCCTTCACTATGAGGAAAACTAAAAACGCTGTCCCAATGTGAAAAGCCAGATTAACTATATGATAGCCAAGGGTATTCAACCCGCCTATAGCATAATTGATTGCATAACTTGTAAATAAAATAGGCCTGTAGTGTCCGGCGGCCATTGGATTGTTGGCTCCGAATCTTGGATTAATAAAAAAGTAGGGTATATTCTTTATTTCTTGTATCTTGAAATTATTAACTACTACATTAAAATCATCAAATTGAAATGGATTATTAAGGGAATTCAAATATATCAAGGTACCAATTGATGCAAAAAGGATAAAGGCTATATATGGATGTGATAAGGTATTAGGTAATTTATTTCTACTCACTTTGTTATTGCATTCTTGCAATAACTATGCCATAGAACCGTCATGAGGGGCGACCACAAAGGGCAATGAAAACCCCACCCTCACCCTGATCCCCCCTCCTGCCTCCCCCCGCAAAAGAGGGGGGAGGGATTTGGAAGGAATTTAATTGCAGCTCTCCCTGAGGGAGAGGGGGCTATGTTGATTCCCGCCCCTTCAAGGGGAGGGGTAGGGTGGGGATGGGGTTGATTTTCGGATGAACCCTCATGAGCGGGGCGCTCACAAAGGGGGATGAAAATTCTGTACAATGGTTTTCGTAGCGTTGGGGTTTATCCCCAACGTCTCAGAAGGCTAACTTGGAGGTCTACGGTAGATGAGCTTTAGACGTCGGGGATAAACCCCGACGCTACATTTCTCAGAATGACAGCCAAGGTGTCATGGTGAGCCTGTCGAACCATGACGGGCAATTAGCGGAGATTTTCGGGTGAACTGTCATGAAACGGAGGTTTCACAAAGGAGGATGAAAACCACCCCCCCAAGCCCCCCCTTGTTAAGGGGGGGGAAAGTTCCTTTGGTGCTCAATGGCCAACGGCAATCCCCCCCTTTGTTCAAGGGGGGGCATGGGGGGGTTATTTTCGGATGAACCCTCATGAGCGGGGCGCTCACAAAGGGCCATGAAAATCAACGGGACAAGAATATCCCGCCTATCCTCATAGATATGGGTAGGCGGGGTTTTCTTACCCCGCCGGAAGGGATTTTCGGATGAACGCTAAAAGCGAACGCTTAATGATAAACCTGCATTGTGTGCAGTATATCCTCCCCCGCCGCCGACTGTTGGAAGTGGGGTAGACAGGAGGTCCTTCAGTTGTTGCTGTTCTTCCGCCGTTAACGGCGCAAGGTTTGTACGATTTATTGCATAGGAAAAAGTATAGCTGAAAGACAATGAAACATCTTCTGAAAAAGAGACGCTAAGCCCCCCATTCATTCCCTCACTTACATTACTGCGGTATCTCTGAAAAAGTGTTGTTGAATCCGGGTTACTGTAGTTTATAAAGCTTCTTGAGTAGCTGAGGCTCAGGTTTAAAAAAGAAAAAAAGTGGTGGCCGTAACTTAAAGAAACAGCATGCGTCCTGTTTGCATAATTACTGCCTATGGGATCAAGATTTTGATATATGCTGAATCCATAACTACCGGTTAATGAATCCCGTGCAGACATTTTTTGTGAGAGTGACAGATTCAGATTATGTTGGTTTGCATTACTTAATTTATTTACAAAAGACCTTGTGTTGGAAAAAGAATATGCAAGGGTAGCTGACGATGGTATTCCTCCCGGATTTGTCCCTGCATTTCCAGAGAAATGAGTCGAGACAACAGTCGGTTTCCCTTCAAAAAAGGATGCGCTATATGTTCCGGAGCCTGATAAGGTATATTTATCCAGAAAATTACGGGTTCCGTTTAAGGCAGCGGAGTATGAATTCCCCTTAAATTGGCTTTCATAATAAATGGCTTCACTACCGGATAGTACAGTAGATATATTCCAATTTTTTCGGCGAAGCATTGTATAGCTCAACCCAAGGTTATAATTGGAGTTTGCACTTGACTGTGCCTTAGAGCGGAAGGCTATGTTTGAATTGTAGCTGTGACTCATAGAAAAACTACCCCACCATGCCTTCAGATTTTTAAGTCGTTCCCCGGCTGTTGCCGCCTCCGGAGAATCTTTATTAATTAGGATCGCCTGCTCATAGTTGTTTCTTGCCTCTTCATATTCGCCCTCCTGCATCAACATATCCCCAAGTTGAAGATATATCGCCGCAAATTTTGGATTAATAGCGATAACCTTCTTAAAAGCCGCCTTAGCCTCATCTATAATCCCTGACCTATTCAGAATAATACCGAGATAATAATATCCCATATAGTTGGATGGATGAGTGACTAATAGAGACTCAATAGACTTCCTCGCATTATCCCATTCCCTTTTTTCCATAAAACCTATTGCTTCCTTTAGGCGTAAGGTTAATTCCTCGTTTTCCTTCAGAGAATTGATCCTATCCTGTGCTATCTTTGCCTCTTTACCCTCTTTGTCAATCTCTATGACTTTACGTAATGCATCTCTTGCCTCATCAAACTTCCTCATCTTTTCATAAACTAATCCAAGTTGAAAGTAGGCTATTGTATAATCAGGAACAATGGTAACTGCCTTTTTTAGAGATGACACTGCCTCGTCAGGACTATTTAGACGGTCATAAAGAACACCCATATTGAAAAGTGCAAGCGGCTCATCAGGAGAAACATCAAGGACTGCCTTCATTTCTATCAGGGATGCCTCATAATTCCCTGATAGAAGATACTTTTTACCACGGTCATAATGTACCTGTAATGTTAATCTCTGCACCTTCTCCTCTGCCTTTTTTCCCTTTGGTGTCTCTTTATCCTGATCTGCCAATATGCGGTATTGATCTAATGCCTTTTCATACTCCCTCATCAATTCATAAGTATTTGCAAGGAAGAAACGAGCCTTTATATCCTTTGGAGATAAACTCAACAGTTTTTCCAGGGTAGAGGCAACATCCTGATAACGATTTGCACGCTGATATAAAGCAGCGAGGGTCATCAGGAGTTTTGTATCCCCCTTCTTCCTCATTAAAAAACCTTCTATCTCTTTTATGGCACTGTCAACATCTTTGTTTTTAAGAAGCTCCTTAACCTCGTTGGCTACCTCCTCCTCTACATTCACAGAATTAATGAGTTCAATACGCTCCCTTGCCTTAGTAGCCTCTTCTGCCTTTTCATCTATAGCAATAGTCTTTTCATACTCCTCAACCGCTTCCTTATATTTCGCCATATCATCATATACAACCCCAAGCTGGTAGTATGCCTTTTGAAGTTTTGGGTCAGCATCAATCGCATGTTTTAATGCCTCGATAGCCTGGTCATTCTGTTTAAGTTTATAATGGATTAAACCAAGATTGAAATGTGCATCCGGATTATCAGGCTCTGCCTCCAACACCTTCTTTGCCTCAGCGAGGGCCTCTGTCCAGAGTTCTTTGCGTATCAATTCTGCCGTCGCCTCAAAATGGCCGCGGGCCTTAAATCGTTTTTCATCTTCTGCGAGCCTTTTCTCAGCCTCCTTTGCCTGAGTAGAATTAGGTGAGAACGAAATAAGCTCTTTAAAAGTCTTTATTGCATTTTCATAGTCACCCTGAGACTCATACACAATCGCAAGTTGTAAACGTGCATTAACATGGTTTGGATTATTTTCTAAAGCCTTCTTAAAGAAATACACAGCCTCTTTAGGTTTTTTTAAAAATACAGAGACCATTCCGGAAGAAAAAAGTGCCTCAGCATCTTCAGGCGTAAGGGATAAGACTATATCCAGTTCCTTAAGCGCCTCTTCATATTGTTTTCCGATAAAAAGCTGGGATGCCTTCTTGAAATGTTCCTTTGATGTAATCCTGTTCAGCCTTTCCCTTGCCTCTTTAACATACTCATTTTCTACACCTGTTTCAATAAGGTCGGTATAAACTTCCCTTGCATTGTTAATCCTCCCCACGTCTTCAAACAGCATACCTATCCTGAGCAGGGCAGGCGGCATGTTAGGCTGAAGATTTAATGCCTTGTTTAATGCATTAAGGGCCGGGGCGAACTGCCGTTTAATATGATACGCAACACCTGAATAGTAAAAGGGTAAGGGGTCCGTCGGATTTACGGATGAAGCCTCTTCAAAGGCCTTTAATGCCTCATCAGGTTTCTTTTCATTCAGAAGCCGGATGCCCCTTTCAAGCGGAGAAGAGACAGTGGGCTGTGCCTCCTCTGCATAGGCGTAGTTATTGCCGGACAGAGATAAGAAGCAAGAAGTAAGAAGCAAGAAGTAAGAAGTAAGAGAAAAAAAGGCAAGAATCAGAACACGAATAAAGCTATTTCTAATTTTTAAGAATATCATAAAGACGTTGAATATATCGGAAATAACCTTTCCAGTCAAAGTTTATCTCATTGTCTCTACCTCCTTTCTTGCTTCTTCCTTCTTGCTTCTAACTTCTTACTTCTCACCTTGTCTTACTCAAAAAAAAGGCCCTTGTTTCCAAGGGCCTTAATATAATCACTATCATGATTACAAGTTAATTCAGAATTATGGATCCGGATGGGTGTGATCACCTTTTGTAAAGGTCTTGTCAATCGTACCATGGGAACCATCATAGTTGTAGATGTAGTCAAACTTCTGACCTGCTCCATCATTGAACCATGAGCTGTATCCCTGAGCTACGCCTTCGCCGCCATTCTTATCAACTGCATGAGGGTCAGCAACTAAAGCACCATCTGCCTTGTGTACCCAATCCCATACATCTGATACTACCCACTGATCAAGTTTCCATGCAGTCATTCCATCAGCCCGAGCTGCAAATGAACCTACACCTTCACCAAGATGTGCACCGGTTAAAGTGTCATCAGCCTGTGCATAGTCACACTGAACGTTTCCACCTGGTCTGTGTGCACCACCTTCGGTAAATCCTGCACCGCTGGCGCAAGCTTGTGTACCGGTAACTCTACCTGCCAACTGGAATATCATGGTCAACTTACCATAGATACCTGTAGTCTCGTCCTTAGCTGACTGACCTACTGTTCCATGATATGAGGTAGACCAATCAGCGATATCCTGGTCTAATGTATCAGCGATGTTAAAATGACGTCCGTATGTGGTAACATCAGTTGTACCGGCCATAACAGTCATGTTATGTCCCTGTGCATTTCCGTTTAAGAAGAGCTGATCTAACCACTGATCGAATGTCCTGTTTGCTATTGAACCGCCTGAAACTGTATCCGTCTTGCTGTCATCAGCACCGACTGCCTGGTATAGGTCATCTAACACAATACCATCCCATGCAATTGCGTCATTACCTGAACCTGGTTCAGTCTGAGGATCAACTGCATAAGCGTTTGCCGGACATGTTCCTTTAGGACCAAACCAATCCGGACATGGCTGTGTATAACGAGGAGCCATCAACGGATAATCAGTAATACCTACTAAACCTGCCTGAAATGGATTTGCATTGGTTGTATAACCAACTGAACCGTCGGCTGCCTCCCAACCAGGAATTGAATCCATTGCAACGCTCTTCAGAATAGAAGAACTAATCTGATATCCACCACTGCCGCCGCCATGTCTGCCTTGTTCTAACATATCAGTTTTCTTGTAGTGGTTACCAGGTGTAGTTGTGTTTTCAATAGTTGTTACAGTACCACCAACATAGCTATTTTGATATGCATGATTTTCTTCAAAGGATGCAGTTCTGGTAGCGCTTGTTGCCATTGCCTGAGCTGCTGTAAATGCAACAGCCCCTGCTACTAATAGAGGAAGTATAAATTTTCTCATTTTTTCTCCTTTTGTCTTAATTGTTATTTTTTTCATTATTACGTTTCACCTCCTTTCATTGTCAGTTTCGCTGTTTTTATTCAGCGTACACGAATAAGGATATTGCAAGGGGTATGCCATAAAACAGTGAATAGTGAATAGTGAATAGTGAATAAATAAAACAAAGCTGTAAAATCAAGAGGTTAGAAAAAATATAGAGAAGCAAGAAGCAAGAAGCAAGAAGCAAGAAAATAGAACATAGTATGTGAATATGTATCAACTTATAACCTAATACCTTTAACAGTGTATATCTTTTATACAAACATAGCCTGCTATAACCATAAATACCATCATAACTCATTGTTTTTATTATAATTATATTAGGTGTGCATAAATGTTACATATAAAAATTTGAAGTGTATAACCTGTAACCTGATATGCGGGAATAACCTGATGGCTGGTGTTGTTATCTTCTTACTTCTTACTTCTTACTTCTTACTTCAGCCTAATCACCTTTCTTCTAAAAATAAAACCTTACCTGCCCCTTTATATCCACTCCCTCTAAGTTTATAAACAATGGGGCAACGCGGCCAACCTTTAGATCTGTATATGTAACCTTATCCCCTGGTTTAATAATATCTTTCTCCAGAGGGTCTACTGTAAAGTACCTGGCATATTTTATCTTTGAGACACCGCCTATAGTATAATCCGCATCCAAGCCTAATGACATCCATTTCTTTATGAAGTATTCCCCGCCTATACCTATGAAGGTTGCATATCCGTATCCCTGTGACAGAGTTTCCGTAACCTTATAGAAATCAAAACCCTCCTCAGGGGCGTAAACATGCAACCACACGTCTGTAGTAAGATATGCCCTTGTTACAGCAAGCACCCCCATCTCCACATAAAGCTTTGAGGCAGGCTTCTCTTCTGCCTTCTTACTTCTATCTTCTTGCTTCTGACTTTCTTCTTGTTTCTGACTTCTTGCTTCTTGCTTCTTGCTTCCGTCTTCTTCCTTCTTACTTCTTGCTTCTTGCCTCTTGCTTCTTTCTTCTGGCTTCCCCTTTTCCTCAAATATCCAGTTCCTCTTAACCCCTATCCATAGTTGATTCAATGAAAGGGAAAACCTTGTTACACGGTCAGAAGGTATTGAAAAACCCACAAAGAATGACCTCACGTCTCTTTTCTCGGAATCATAAGTAGCAACACTATTTCCAATAAACACAGAATACCTGGGATTAATATCAACCTGAAATTGGAGTCCGAACTTTGGGGACTTAGGACTCATCTTAGGCATACCTTCAGGGCTATAGCCCTGATATATGACAGGATATGGTGAGGGTTTTGCTTCTGTATTACGGGGGCCAAGCTCAACCTCTCTATATTTTAAAATATAGTTCAACTCATCAAGCCTCGGCATATAATAACCTGTTACAATAGAAAGGCTGGGCTGAAGGGCAGCGTAGGCAGGGCGGGGAGCTAAAATAGAAGTAAGAAGTAAGAAGTAAGAAGTAAGAAGTAAGAAACGGGAAACAAGACGCAAGAAGATAGAAGCAAGAAAGGATTTCGACTTAATAGGTTTGCCAGTTTTCAAGTAGGCCATTTAACATTTTTCCAACTTCTTTATAATTTTCAGATAATTTCAAATGATTATTGTTGTCAATATACTTACAGTCTAATGCAAAATCTAACCATACTATAGTTTCGCATGTTGAGCCTATTGCATCAACAAGGTGCCGTTTGAAAATATTCTCGTATATTCGCTTTGCCCACCCTTCAGCAATATTTGCAGGTATCGACCTTGAGGAGTTCCTAATCTGGCTGCTCAAGGAATACATTTCCTCTTTTGGAAAACGTAATGTTATATGAAATACCTCCATAGCGAGGCTATATGAAAGTGAGTATACATTTAAATCCCTATAACTCCGTATCGCCATCTTGCCTCTAAAGTCTTATGTCTTATGTCTTATGTCTAACTTCTTACTTCTTACTTCTATCTTCTTACTTCTATCTTCTTACTTCTTACTTCTTACTTCTTGCCTCTTGCTTCTTACTTCTTACTTCTCTCCATGGCTTACCTATAGATAAACCTCGGCCTCACCAAAGCCACCACCGCAGGTAATACAATCAATGTTGACAAAGAGCTTGTAAACATGGCAAGTGGAACTAAAAAACCTTCCATGTGCAAATAATATCCAGTGAACAGAAGCGTAATACCGCCGACGCTCATTGCTGCGGCTACAAAAACAATAGCTTTACCTGCAGTTAAGAGTGTCCTTTTAATTGCCTCATCAATATCTTCTTTCTTACTTCTTGCTTCTTGCTTCTGACTTCTTACTTCTGACTTCTCTTCTTTTTCTTCTTGCTTCTTGCTTCTTGCTTCTTCCCTAAGCCGGTACACCATATAAATCGAATAATCAGCCCCGAAACCGACTGCCATTGCAGAGATGGCCGCAGTACCCACACCAAGCCCTATTCCTGCTATTCCAAGTACCCCAAAGTTCACAAGTACCGCTACACCAAGCGGCAGAAGCACAAGGATACCCCCAATCACAGACCTGAGAACAATGGCGGATATAACAAACACAATCCCTGCTATCTGCAGGATATTCCATATCTTACCTGCCACCATCGTCTGATTGAGCGCCATCATAACAGGGATACTGCCGGCAACACCAACCTTGATGCCGGGAGGGAAGCGATCCCCCCCACCCTGACCCTCCCCCGCAAGGGGGGAGGGAACCGTTGTTTCTTGCGTCTTACTTCTTACTTCTGCTTTTTCATTTCTGACTTCAGCCTTCAGCCTTCCACCTTCAGCCTCATCCTTTCTTACTTCTTGCTTCTTACTTCTTGCTTCTACTCCCCCCCCATATTTATTAACTATATCAATCAACCTCTGCCCTAACACCGTGCTGTCATCCCTTAAAAATACCCAGATAACACTCTTCTGATACTGGTAATCAAGAAACCTGTCCATCTCTCCCTGTGACCCTGAGATAGTAAACAGAAAGAGATATTCTGAAATTGTCTGCTGGTCAGCAGGAATAACACGATATGCAGGGTCTCCGCCATGCATACTCTGATTCATTGATTTAACATAGTCAACAAACGACTGGGTCTTACCGACCTCAGGTACGCTCTCTATCTCTTTCTGAAGGCTCTCTATAGCACGCAGCACTTCAGGATTTTTCAGACTGTCTTCCTTGTCACCTTCTAAATAAACATAAAAAGTCGCAGTTCCCCCGAAGCTCTTATTTAATGCCGCATCATCCTTCCTGAATTGTGTTGATTCAAAGAAAAGCCCTTTCAGGCTATTTATGATAGTTAAGTGTTCAATCCCGTAAACAGAAAAGGCAATAACAACCAAAAGACCAACCCATACAAACCCGCTTCGATGAGTAACAAGACGTGAAATGGAGAGCATAAAGCGGTCGAGTAGCCCACCCCCACCCCGACCCTCCCCCGTCAAGGGGGAGGGAGTTCCTGCTAACTGCTTACTGCTAACTGCTAACTGTCTTTTAGGTGGCTTCATCAACGACCTCGCCGCCGGAATAAATGTCATCTCAAGAATCAGTGCACTCAGGATTCCGAAGGCTGTGAATATACCAAAAGACTGGAATGTCTTTAACTTAAATGTAACAAGTGACGCAAAGCTCGCCGCTGCTACAAGACCTGCTGTTATCATAACAGGCCCTATCTTAGATAGAGAATCCACAACAGCCTTACGGGAGGCGATAACGCCCCAGTGGCGATCATCCTCACCCCCACGCTCCCCCTCACCCTTACCCTCTCCCCAATGGGGAGAGGGATGGGTGAGGGGGGCATTTCCAAGTTCCTCATAGTATCTTTTCAAAATCTGCACAGAATGTCCTGCGGCAACAGCAAGGATTAAGATAGGGGTCATCATATTCCATGGATCAAGAGCTATCTTAAATACACCCATTAACCCTACAGCCCATACCACGCTTAAAAGTGCACAAACTATCGGCAGGATCATCCCCTGTATACTCTGGAATGCAAAATATAGAACTATCATTATCACTATCAGGGCAAGCGGATACACATACTTCGTCATCCTCAATGAATCTGCCTCAAGGAAAGAAAGTGCTATCGGCAAACCGCCAACATATATATCAGTATTTGCGTCTTTATATTTATCAACAATCTCAAGTATCTTTTTATGAATAGTAGAGTCACTTACATACCACTGCTCCCAATTTGCCTCACCACCGCCGGCTCCGCCCCAACCGCCTTCACCGCCACCAGCAGGCCACTTCCCTTGCTCACCCCCACCCTTACCCTCCCCCGTCGAGGGGGAGGGGATTTGTGATGTTGTGCCCTCTCCCGTCGAGGGGGAGGGAGTCTGTGGTGTTGTGCCTTCCCCTGTCGAAGGGGAGGAAGGTGTTTCAGTGTTGCCTCCTTCTTGCTTCTTGCTTCCTGCTTCAGCCTTCAGCCTTCCGCCTTCAGCCTCTTGTTTTCCTGCTTCTTGCTTCTGCTCTGCCCCCCCGCCTTTTTGCCATTTCTTCCAATCTTCCTGCGCATAAGCAGAGGCAACGAGACCACCCCCACCCTTACCCTCCCCCGTCAAGGGGGAGGGGAAAAAGGATAGAGACCCTCCCCCATGGGTGGAACTGGTCTCTTGCTTCTCATTTCTTACTTCAGCCTTCAGCCTTCCGCCTTCAGCCTCATCATTTCTTACTTCTTGCTTCTTGCTTCTAACTTCTGACTGATTACTGCTGACTTCTTGCTTCTGACTTCTTACTTCTGTTTTCTGCTCCCCCCCTGCCTTCTGCTGCCAGTCACTCGCACCACCTTTAAAATCCAGAATAATTGCAGCAACTTTCCCGTCTGCGGAAACTAGGCTGTTTATAAATGCAGGGTTTGAATATACCCTCTCCTTTAATTCTTTCATCCCTTCATCTGTATATTCAATCCCTTCAAGTACACCCTTTATATCAAGTGAATTACCCTCTGCCTTTACATACTTCACCTTTTTGTCTGCAATGCTGACGACATTATTTTCCAGAATACCCGGTATCTTTTTTACTTCTTCATTTATACGCCTTATCTTTTCTATGTCTGAAGGATTGAATATATCTCCATCCTTTGATGCCAGACCTATTAAGACAACACGGCTCCCCCCGAATTGTTTCTCTATCTCATTATTAAGTTTCACATAAGGATGTTCCTGCGGAAGCAGTGCCTTAGGATCCAGTACCATAAACAGGCTTTTGAACTGGTACCCAAAAAACAACGTCGCAAAAATAGTAAGTAAAATAATAGTAACCGGAAAGCGTACAATACGTTGAATATGCTTTTGTAACATTGTCATACTCCTTACTAAATAAAGGGTTCAAGGGGGCAAGGATTCGATTGCACCCTTTTTCTTACTTCTAACTTCTTGCTTCTTGCTTCTAACTTCTTACTTCTAACTTCTTACTTCTTGCTTCTCAAAAGCTGTACTTAACCTCCATATAGGCACGGTCATCATCATCAAAATATCCGAAGAAGTTCAACCTTCCGGGATCAGGCCCTGCGTCACCGGAGAAAATATCAAGCCCAAAAAGGAATGTTATCTTATCTGAATATCTCCATTCAAGTTTAGGTCTGAATAAATACTCATGACGATTAATAAGGGAAATCGCAAGAAGCTGAGGTACCATTGTTCCATAGCGGATCTCCTTCCTTGCAAAAAGAGAGGCTGCATCTTCATGTCTTTTTTGCTGTATATCTTTATGATGATTCAGGATTATATCCTGTGAAAAATTTACAGAAATATCCGCCCCAAAAAGAACTGTTTTCACCCCCATAACATGTTTCCAATAATCCCTTTGAAGCTCGCCGAATGTTCCTCCGGTTGGAGTGCATCCTGTGCACGTTCCCCAATACTTTCCATCCACATAAGCTACTTCGCCTTCAAGGACTATTTTCCCAAAACTCTTTGCAAGCCCAAGCCCGTATTCAGTATTCCTCCTGTATCTTGGGGTAAAATCAACTGTCGGAGAAATGCCGATATTACCGAGACCAAGCCCTGCAACTGACCTGAAGGCAGTCGGGAAGTCATCCCATGTATAAAAATATGTCAATGCAAATTCATACCCACCCAACATACCTGAAGTTCGTAAGCCGCCCTCACTGTTTTTAATAGTCCTCGGGATCCTTACCAGACCGGGAAGTTTCTGAAACTGAGACCATTCGGAACGGAGCGGTGCAGGTTCATGCCCCTTTAAATCTGGAATCCATAAGCCTTCAATAGTAATCGGACCGACATAATAATCGGCCTTTAACATCCACAAAGGTATGTATCTGTCGGAAACATCCCGCAATATATGTTCCTTAAAATCAAGCGGGTTCACATCGTCAAGTATACGCCAGCCTTCTACAATGCCCCACCTGATAATCTGCTTCCCTACCCTGAAGTCCATACTTCCGAAGAAAAGGTCGAAGTAAATCTCCTTGAGGTCAATACCATATTTATCCGTCTGAATCGTCCTAAGGTTTTCTATCTTAGGTTCTGCCCCTCCCGCACCCGGCGGCTGGATGAATGTAAATGCCTTAATTGGTGCAATATTCCCCACATCCTGTATATCATAAGCAAGGTCGTAATAGACCCATGCCCTCGCACTTAGCTTGATACTTGAATTAAACGAATAAGAAGGTTCAACCTGAAGTATATTTAAAATCTTCGCAAATGCAGATGGACTCACATATCTGTAGGCAGTTTCATTCTTAAGGTATCCTCTTACCTCAATATCCTTCAACACCTCTTCATTGAGCCATGTTAATATACCACGGGGAGGTGAAGGAGGTACGGTTTCTTCCATAATCCCCTGAACTGTACCTTCAGCAGGCGGCAATGCAGGGGCTTCTATTTGAGGGCCGGGCTGTGGTGGTATTTCTTCATTTGCAGAAGGCTTGACCTCTGTTGTACCGGCCGGTATAGAAGTGCCTTCTTGTACAGGAAGAGGTGCCTCCTCAGTCTTTATACTTTCAGATGAAGGCGGCTCCTCTCCCCTCACGAACACTGGGTTATAAAACAGGATACTACCTATTAAAGCTATTGCAAGGAAAAAGTTCATGAGTAGATCGCTCACGAAGGGCGGTGAAAATGAGTGGGACAAGAATGTCCCACCTATCCTTGATATATCTCCGGATAGGCGGGGTTTTCTTACCCCGCCGGAGGGATTTTTGAATGACGATGATAACAATATTTTCATGCTGCATAGAATAAATGAAATTATAAGAAATCGTCTGTTAATATTCTATGGTCCCTCCCCGCGTTTCAGCATCCTCTCTGAAAACAGGTCGTCTTTAAATCCATTGTTAACCTTCAGATCACTTATCTCAAATATAGTAGAATGACCTGTCTGCGTATTTTTTACAGTAGCGGCCTTCCATACCCATAGATTGCCGCTCTTCTGCCATGTTATATTCTGAACCTTCAGCGGCTCTTTTTTCTGATCAAAGTACTCTATTTTCACTGTCCTCCAGTCATCCTTCAGTATCCAGAAAATCCTTTTACTGTAAGCTGACCCCTGTTCCTTAGGTCTGCTTTCAACAACATAACATGTCTGCCCATCGCAAGGCTTCTCACCGACAAAATCATGGGTATCCTCATTAAGACGCCTTTGCCCCATATCTGCAAACGTAAGGTCTGACCCCATAAAGGCATCATCCTGACTCCTTGTAGATATTACGCTTACCTTTCTAAGGGCAGGAAGATAAAGCCAGAGGCCGTCAACCTTTCCCTCTTCTGCATAATCCCAGATCAGAAAGCCTGTACCTTTTGAATCCGGGGGATGGGTTGTAAAAAATATTGTCTTACTGTAAAATCCATCTTTTCCCCTGTTATTTTTCCAGTACCTCTTTGTAATAATCTTCTTCTCCTGTCCCTGTGCAGAGATAAGTGTAAGGGTAACTGTAGACTTCTGGTCATCTCCAGCCGGGAGATCTTCTACCTTTTTCATGATATCCAAACCGGTCATTGCAGCATAAGCTGTAGAAGAAAGCAGTATTGAAACTGCAAATAAAAAAAGAAGCCTGATAAAGAAGGATTTGTTTCTGAACATAATCTAATCTCCTTTCCGGTCAAAAAAAACGGATAGATTTACCTATCCGTTTACTATTCACTAAGCACTAATCACTATTCACTGTTGTTATGGTTTTGTTGCAGTCAGAACTCTAAAAGGACTCGGCTGGGTGAGTTTCTTAAATTCAATCCCCCTGAAGCCCGCCTCTTCAAGCCAATCTGTTATTTCTTTTTCAGAATAGGCCGCTCCAGCCGGGGTATGAATAAGCTGATTTACACCGATTAATGCTGAAAGTTCAGGTCCGGTCTTGTCTGCATTAAGCATCTGCTCCTGTAAAATCAAAATACCGCCGCTTACCATTGAGTCATAAGCCTTCTTAAATGTCTTTTTGTTTACATCAGGAGATTCCTGGTTCATCATTGAGGAAAGTAACACTACATCATGACCTGAACCAAAATTGTCTTTTAGGTAGTCACCTTCCATGGTCGTCACCTGGTCTTCGGAATTGTATCTTTTTATAATCTCTCTTGTAATCTTCAGCGTTTGCGGCAGGTCAAAAACGATTCCCTTCATGCCCGGAGTCTTTTTACATAAGAAGATTGTAAATTGCCCCGGCCCGCCGGCAATATCAAGCATCTGCTTCTTACCTTTTAAATCTACTGTATCAGCCAGCAGGTATGCCTGCCCGACACCTCTGTCATGCATGCCCATTATATAATTTCTTGTAGCCTCTTCGCTTATATCATGCGGCTTCTGGATAGCAGGTTTGCCTGTAACCACTGATTCGGGCAATCCAAGCCAAGGTGTGTACCAGTCATCAAACATTGATACAATACCGCCCTGATACCGTTCCCTGCCCTTAACAAGGAAGTAATCAGAAACCTCTGTATTGCTGTACTTTCCATCTTTACGATTTAACAAACCAAGTCCGGTACAGGCTATCAGCAGAATATCCAAGCCACGTTTATCAGCATTACACTGAGCTGCAAGCTCTTCTACTGTTGCCTCCCTGCCGTCAAGTTTCGAAAATACATCCAGCCGGTTTGCTGTATGCAATACCCTTGAACTCCAGTAAGCAGAGGCAATCTTCATAACAAACATGAAGTCAGGGCCGCTGCCCCAAGACCCTTGCGGTTTTTGATCTTCCCCCATTAACACCCCCCTCTCTTTTTTTAGTGGTTAGTGGTTAGTGACGAGTGGTTAGTTAGTTGTAAACAACTTACTATTACTTCGTATTTTTTATACTCCACTAACCACTAACCACTATTCACTAACCACTGTCTTTTAGTGTGCATGTCCATGCGCATGACCGTGTTCGTGGCCCGGTACATGTTCATGTTCATCTTCATCCCCATTGCTTTCAAACTTTTCCCTCTGGGCAACATCAATCTCAGCGATAAGCTCCATCAGCATTGCGGCATGTTCTTTTTCATCCTCAAGCAGGTGTTCAAGGGTATGTACCACCTCACCAGCCGCCGGGAAATCAGCACCACTCATTACCGCCTTCTGGTATTCGAATTTATTTATTAAACCTAAAACCTCTGTCAGGTCATTCCTTAAATCGGCACAAGCCTTTTCAGCCTCCGATAATGTCCCATGAGAATGACCGTGTCCTGCTCCTGATCCTGTTCCACACATGTTGTAATCTCCTTTCTAAAAAAAGTTAAATCTTCTTACTTCTTACGTCTTGCTTCTAACTTCTTACTTCTTGTCACTATTCACTATTTACTATTCACTATTTACTATTCACTGTCTTTACGGTTTGTTCCCCCCCGGCAGCATCCCAAGATAAAAAAGGTTTGCAGCCGTTATACCATAATCAATCCTTGTAGCTGAGCAGGGGCGTATCTGTAGATGCCGGTAGTTAATTAAAGGTATTTGCAATGCCTGTGTCACAGCTACCCTTATAGGCCCCATGTGAGCAACTACCACTACCTTCTTTCTTTTAAACTCATTAACTACTCTCTCAACAATATTATTAACCCGTTTTTGAAGATCTACTATTGATTCACCTCCTTCGGGTGTATAACTAATCGGGTCTTCCTTCCACTTTTTAAGTCCTTCCGGATACTGATTCTCTATCTCACTAAAGGTAAGCCCTTCCCATATACCGAAATCTCGTTCCTTTAGCTCGTCCATAATCTTATACTCTAAATTAAGTGATTTTACAATAGGAGTTGCTGTTTCAATAGTCCTTTTTGATGGGCTTACAAGTACTGCAACAATATCCTCTCCCTTAATCCATTCTCCCAGCTTTTGTGCATATAAGAGCCCCTCCTTATTAAGCTGAGGGCCGTTATCTCCTTTATAAACCTGGTCTTCAGGAAAATCAGTACTACCATGCCTTATAAAGATAATAGTTGTAGCAGGTTCCTTAACACGCATGATAGTAACTTGTACCTTCTCCGCAAGATTTACAAACTATCTTCCCGTCTTTTACCATCTCCTTCCGGCCATTAACAGTCTCCCCGCATATCTCGCATTTAACCTTATATTTCTCTTTATCATTAGCAGGAATATCAACCTTCACATTCTGAATTATGAACAATTCATCTTCAGGCATAACCTTGTAGGCCGCAACCTCTCTTGCTGTCCTGCCGTCCTTATCATTACTGAATTCCCCGGTAACGTATTTATCTATATGGTCCTTTGAAGAGTCCGGGCAGAGAATCCTGATGGCCTTACCGTTTTTAACATTCACGAATGTGGCTGCAACCTTGCCCCAGTCAAGAAATTTAAGGTTCTTCCTGCTGATTCTGCACCCTGTTACTATTGATATGGCATCAACAGGACAGCGGTCTGTTTCAACATAAACAATCATATCTTTTCTCTGAGAACCGGTTGGGTCTGTAATACCAATCTCCCTCATACCCACAAGCCCCATCCTTGTACCAATGACCGTCCCTGCACAGAGATGTCCATGAAAAGCCGCTGTCTTCTCAATGTTATATTCCAAAGTCCTGTCTATCATTCCTGTCTTAAATCTTTTGTTACCTATAATTACTGCCATACAAATCCACCCCTCTATATTTTTTCTTGCTTCTTATTTCTTGCTTCTGTTTTTTCTGCTTACTGCTTACCGCTTACTGTTTACTGTAGTTACGGCCATTGTGCCCGCCATTGAGCTTCGTTATCATTAGTACACCCGGAGGTACACGTTGATGATGTAAATGAATTAGACTCGCTTGTAAATGTTCCGGTAACAGTATACCTGTAAAAAACACCCGGATTATTAGGGTTCATCTCTGTTATTTCCTTAGCATACTCACCGGCTGCAGTACCTGTCATATCACCAGTCGTACTTGATTGTGTTGAGTCTACAGTAATATTAGGAACAGAAAATTTTAAATAATACGGCTCAAGGGGGTCTGTTTTCTTATCCACCACCACCTCAAAACCGAACTCATTATGCTGTGCCCGTAGATTACCGGAAGGTCCTGAGGTTACTCCGGAAGTTGCAGTAGTATTTGCCGCTGATGGGGCATTAAAATAATTAAGTTTAAAGTGAGGCTCACTTACTGTTGTTGTGGTGGTCTGTCCAAGTGATGCACTGCTGCCGCCTGGAGTTACATTATTTCCTTTCTGAGTATCAAGAGCAGGGTCTGCAAACCATGGTGTGGAAGTACTTCCCCATGAACATTCACCTTGGTCTATCCACCCATTACCATTAGCATCTACGCAAACAATTGTAGTAGGGTCGAATCCCTTTGTAGCCCTGTCATTATATGTCCCTTTTTGTATTGTTGTTTCCTGATAATTATCAGGGCTGCCCCCTGCAGTATAATTACCAGCACAAAAAGCATTTGAACTAAAAAAGAGCATTCCCGCTAATAAAGAACAGATGCCCAAATTTCCTTTTAGAAACTGTTTTTTAGTCATAATGTTCTTTCCTCTTCTTACTTCTTACTTCTTGCATCTAACCACTTGCCACTATCCACTATCTTTAGGGATGTTCCTCCACCCATATCTCACCTTCCGGTGTTGTCTCTTTTTTCCATATTGGTGTGATACGCTTCAGTTCATCTATACACCATTTGCATGCCTTAAACGCATCAGCCCTATGAGAGGCACCTACAACTATCAATACTATATTCTCTCCCACTGCTATTTCACTAATTCTGTGGACTATGTTCACCTCTTTTATATCATAGTCCTTTAATGCCTGTTCCCTGATCTCATTAAGTTTTTTCTCAGCCATTCCAGGATAATGTTCGAAATCGAGTTTATCTATAGTGCGTCCCCGTGAGGTACCCCTTCCTATTCCAAGAAATACTACTATCCCGCCTATATCTCCGGTAGTTGCTTTGACCCTGTTGATCTCTTCATCAACTGAGAAGTCTTCCTTTTGAATCCTCACCATCGGCGAACCCTCTGCACCTCCTGCAAAAGGCGGAAGAACTGCTATTTCATCACCATCTTTAATCGCCATGTCATCACTCCCGATTTCATGGTTTACAGAGATAAGCACCTTTTTGTTGCGTATCATCTCCCCAACCTTAGGAAATTCCTTATCTATCATCTGCGCAAGATCTTTTAACACAAGCCCATTACCAACCTCAAACTGGGCATCCTCCTTACCTGCCAAATTCTTTAGGATCGCAAAAAATTTTACTTTTACCATATTTCCCTCCTGTTTTTCCCTATCTTATTTCTTACTTCTTAATTCTTAATTCTTAATTCTTAATTCTTAATTCTATCTTCTACTCTCCCTGATTTATAAACATCTCCGTTGCCCATGAAACAGAAGCCAGTGCAAAGACTATTAAAAATACTATTTGTATCAATATGGCCTCTGAAGTAATTACTCCGGCATAAAACGATCTCGTAGCCTCTACTGCATAGTCAATTGGGTTTATCATTGTTATTACACGTATCCATCCCGGCATAAAACTCTTTGGCACCATTGCAGATGAAAAAAACATCAACGGCAACGTCATCATATTTCCAATTACTACGAGAGGTTCTTCTCTCTTCAACCAGATTGCAAGCCCGTTTGAAATCCCTGAAAATCCTACTGAAAGAAGAAACACAATAAAAAGACTCAAAAGTGCCCCGCTGACCCCGGATACCTTCACACCGAAGATCAGTGCAATTATGAGTATAATAAGACATTGTACAATAACAGTAACGGCAGCGTGTATGACACGGCTCATTACTATAGCAATTCTTGAAACAGGTGTAACAAGCATCTTTTCTACAGTACCGAAGTTTATCTCCCTTAATAAGCTGACCCCAGACCATGATGTCCCAAACAAAACCGTCATTATAATTGCGCCCGGCATGAAAAAGTCCATATAGCGTCCTGATGGGAAACCAGGCAGTGATGCCATATTCTTAAATAATTGCCCAAATATGAGAAGCCATATAAGAGGTTGAACAATCGTAAACAATGCCCACATTGGCATTCTTAAAGTAATCCGTAAATATTTATTAAATAAAAACCATGTATCATTTAAGAGAAGGATCATCCTTTACTACCCCCCTTGCCCCACCACGCCTTCATCTCTTCTTCAGACCATTTCTTCCAAGGCTCTTCCTTATTCCCATTATCACCTGACACAACCGGTGTTTCTTCCGTTTCTTCTGACTCTTCTGTTTCTTCTGACTTCTTGCTTCTGACTTCTTGCTTCTCTTCTGTCCCTTCTAACTTCTCACTTCTTGCTTCTGACCTCTGCGTTTCTTCTTGCTTCTGGTTTTCTTCTTGCTTCTCCTCTGCTGCCTGTTCACTGCTGCCTGCTCCCTGCCCTCCCTGACTCCACCACGCCTTCATTTCCTCTTCAGTCCATTGCCCATTCTGCCAATCTCCGCCCTCACCTTCAGCCTGCCCCTCTTGATCACCTTCATGGCCGCCTTCCTTATTCCACTCGCCGCCTTTCCAGTTTTTACCCCATCCCTTCTTGGCCCACTGTGCCCACCAGGGATTAGAGTCTCCTTCACCGTCGCCCTCTTTGAAACTGGCGCCGCTGTACTTTAGATAGACGTCATCAAGCGTAGGCCTTGAAATAGAAAGGGATTCTATGTCAATATTATTCTGACCCAGGAATTTGATTAATCCGGGTATTGCCTCACTTCCATTGTTTACATAAACTCTTACATTCTCATCCTCTAATAAAATATCTTTAACAACAGAATTGTTTTTTAGTAATGCAATAGCCTTTTGCTTAACCTTTCCTTTTAAGGAAAAATTAACAGAGTCTCCTTTGATGCTATCTTTCAAAGCCTCCGGTGTATCCACAATCTTCATACTTCCTTTGTGGAGTATACCGATCCTGTTAGAAAGTTTATCCGCCTCATCAAGATAATGAGTAGTAAGAAAGATTGTTACTTTGAGGTCTTTGTTTAAGATACGGATATAATTCCATAATGAGGAACGGCTGTGCGGGTCCAAACCTAATGTGGGTTCATCAAGAAAGATTATACTCGGATTGTGTATCAATGCAGTGGCAATATCGAGCTTCCTTCTCATGCCGCCTGAAAATGTTGAAACCAGTGCGTCAGCACTCTCTTTTAATTCGAATAATTCCAGAAGCTCATCCACTCTGGAATTGATAGCCTTCTTTTCCATCCTGTACATCCTGCCCTGTAGAACGAGGTTCTCACGACCGGTGAGGAAATAATCAACCCCTGCCTCTTGTGCTACATACCCTATAGAACCTCTTACCTTATTCGGTTCAGTAATAACATTATAACCATTTACCCATGCGGCTCCGGAGGAAGGATGTGACAATGTAGTGAGTATTTTTATGGTTGTGCTCTTGCCTGCACCATTAGGTCCAAGGAACCCGAATATCTCTCCGGCTTCAACGCTGATACTGAGATTACTCAGTGCCTTTGTGCCTGAAGAGTATTCTTTTGAAAGACTTTCTGTTTTTATCATTGTGATGTTTTCGGCTTTTATTTTTTAATTCTTATTTTTTTCTCGTGTAGGTGCCTGATTTGCCGCCGGTCTTTTCTTCAAGGCAGATTTCGCTTAGGATCATCCCTTTATCTATAGCCTTACACATATCATAAATTGTCAGTGCTGCAATAGCTACTGCTGTCAGTCCTTCCATTTCAACACCGGTTTGCCCGCCGACCTTTACTGTGGCAGAGATACCGACAGAACACAAACCATTCTCATCAGGCTCAGGATACTCAGTAAATGATATGTCTACCCCTGTCAGCAGAAGAGGATGACACATAGGAATAATATCCGGGGTTTTTTTCGCCCCCATTATCCCTGCTACCTGTGCAACGGCAAGCACATCTCCCTTTGCAATCTTTCCTTCCTGGATCCTTTTTAATGTCTCCGGCTGCATATAAACTTTTCCTGAGGCAATAGCGGTCCTCTGCGTTACAGACTTCTCAGTTACATCAACCATCTTTGCCCTGCCATCTACATTAAAATGCGTAAGCTCTGACATCTGCACCTCCTTAATTCAGTTTAAAGATTCAAGGTTAAAAAAATATTAAAAGTTCATATTTAAAAAATTGCATAGATTATATCAGATTTAAAAGAAACTACAAAACAATTTATTTAATTGAAATTAAACAAAAAAATGGCAGATGATACATCAGCTCATCTGCCATTTTTAAGTTTCTAAAGTTGAAATTCAAGGTTGATATTGTAACTTTCAATAATACTTATCCGCCGATAGATGTCATGGAGTGCAGGTACTTCTGTGAACCTGCATTCATATCTATGTTGTGTGCCTCCGGCTTGGTATCCATGACTGAAACAAGGAGTCTCTCGATTTCGCTGTCTTCACAGCCGTTCCTCATCGGTTCCTTGAAATCTATATATGACTCTGAGAATAAACAGTGTTTAATCCTGCCGTCTGCTCCGAGACGTATCCTGTTACATGTATCACAGAAATGCTCACTTATTGCACTTATAAAACCTACCATCCCCTTGGCGCCGTGCAATCTGTAGTTCTTTGCAGGACCTGCCGTATCCTTCCCCTCAACAACCGGTTCCAGTTTTCCAAGTGCAGCCTCTATTTTCGCCATCATATCAGCCTTGGATATAAATGACTTCTTCCAGCCCTCCCAATCATCAACAGGCATAAACTCTATGAACCTGACCTGAAAGGGTTTAGTTAATGTCAGCTTTGCAAAATCAACCAGTTCGTTATCATTAACTCCTCTGGAAGGGACTACATTCAATTTAATAGGATCAAAGCCTACACGCTCCGCCTCTATAATACCTTCCCACACCCTGTCAAAACAATCACCTTTTGTAATTGCCAGAAACTTCTTTGGGTCAAATGTATCAAGGCTTATGTTAAGCCTCTTTAAACCGGCCTTCTTAAGGGATTGTGCATAATTCTTCAACAAGACCCCGTTAGTTGTCATTGCAATATCTCTAATCCCATCTATCTTACTGACTGCTGAAATAAATTCAACAACTCCCCTTCTTACAAGAGGTTCACCCCCTGTTATCCTTATCTTATTAAGCCCCATCTTTGCTGCTACTTTTACAAGGCGGTGCATCTCTTCAAATGTCATTAGCTCATTGGACGGAAGATTGCTTATTGTACCGCAGGATGGAACACAGTAAACACATCTGAGGTTACATCGGTCTGTTACCGAAATCCTCATATATGTTATTTTACGATTGAAAGCATCTACTAATTGTGATTTGGGTAATTGGGACATGGGAACCTCCTTGATTCCGGTTAAATTTATAAAACTTATGTTATTTTTAAGATTGCAAATTCCATACCATTTAACACTTAATACCCATTTAAACCATTAGTACCTGCAAAAACATTACTATCATGCATCCCATTTTAATGCCATACTATTTGAATTTCAAGGAAAATCTTCAAAAATCTACAAAACATGTGAAACTTGAGACGATTAAACCTTATTCACTATTCACTATTCACTCTTGATGAAGATTTTCATGAAATTCTGTTGATATTGTGCAATGATTACACAACACGTTTAAATATTTATGTTCCCGATAATGTAACTCCTTAATTTATAAAGAAAATATAGTGTATATTTTTTATACAAAAAAGAGGACTTGCGGGAAATAATAGATTATGTTATCGTGCCATTTTAAAAATAGTGGTTAGTGGTTAGTGGTTAGTGAATAGTTAATGGTTGAAGTGTTACTTACTCAACCTACTCAAACAATTAGCCCAAAATAGGGAGGAGGAATATGAGGTCAATAAAGTCTATTGCGATTATTTTAATTGTTGTCATGGCATCAGTAATCACAGTCTCATCCTATGCAACTGCAGAAGATAGGTATATGTCGGCGTATCCATATTCAAGGGGAGACAGCAACGGGATGAAGACGATCTTTATGGATACATTTTACGGGATGGCAGCAGGGGCATTAATAGCTACTGCTATATCATCAACACAGAGCAGCCCAAATTGGGGTAAGAATATAGGTACTGGAGCCGCAATTGGTGGAATAGCAGGTGCAGCATTTGGCGTTATAACAGAAATGCATTATCTCTCTAGTGTTGAGAACGGCAAAGTTTATGTAGGTATTCCTACTATTGGGGTTACTACAGATAAAACAGTTAAACCCGTTGAAAAAGATGTGATGTATACTGCAGGACTGTTCCGTTATAAGTTTTAATGGGCTTCTTCATAATGATTAAAGATGATTCCGTTAAAAGACGATAATCCAACAAACACATATCCTTATGTAACAATTAGTATTATAATCATTAATATTCTTGTTTTCTTCTTTGAAATCTCTCTTGGATCAAGTATTTCATTGTTTCTGAACAGATACGGGGCTAAACCCCTGTTTGTGCTTAATATGACATCTCCTATAGGTTATCCATCACCTTTAATAACAATATTTTCATCTATGTTTCTTCACGGGGGGCTATTGCATGTTGGAGGTAACATGCTATACCTATGGATATTTGGAAATAACATCGAAGACTCTATGGGACATCTTAGGTTTGTTATCTTTTATCTTTTAAGCGGAATAATTGCAGTTTATGCATTTTCAGTGGTTAACCCACAATCCCTAATACCTATGGTAGGGGCAAGCGGTGCGGTCTCTGGTGTACTGGGTGCATATCTGATATTATTCCCGCGTGCAAAAGTCCTGACATTGGTTCCATTAGGATTTTATATGCAAATGATAAAGGTTCCTGCTATATTTGTGTTGGGCATGTGGATTGTAGTTCAAATTATAAACGGTTCAGTAAGCCGTGGCGGCGGGGGAGGTGTTGCATGGTTTGCACATATAGGCGGGTTTGTGGCAGGGATGGCCTTAATCAGTTTGTTTAAGAAGAGTGAGGTAAGAGGTTAGAAGGAAGATGCAAGAAGTTAGATATAAGAAGCAAGAATAAGCGGAAGGAGGTGAGCTTGGAGTTTCTGTAATTTCCGGCTTCATTTTTTATTTTGGTACTAATTAAAAAAATTAATTAAGGGAGGGCTGTTATATGAATTATATTAGAACCCTAAGCATCACATTAGTTGTAGCGTCTTTTCTCTTAGCAGGCTGTGGAGAGAATATGTTTAAGAATCAGGCGAAAACCGATTCCGAGACAGCACAAAAGGAGGATGCAAAGATAGCACTGGATACAGGGGATTATACACAGGCAATTACTATACTGGAGAAAATGTGTGGAGGTATTAGTACCGCCGTATCTGATCTATCGTGCGATAAAGACTCAAAGGTGGACCTTGCCTCTGCTTATATAGCTGAGGCTACAGGACTGGATGTGTTGAAGCTCATTGCCGCTGCTGAAGGCACATTGGCTAAACCTAAGGTATTGTATAGCCCGGCAGCAGAAGATGACTTCAAAAAGATTTCCGAGCTGATAGATATAAGTAAAATCAGTGACTGTATAAACGAATTAACAACAAGCAATACATGTGAAATGAAACAACAACTTACCAGGGCAATTGATATATTAGATTTTCTGCTTATTACTAACCCAACCCCAGCTCAAATAGCTTCATTATCCAGCGAAGATAAAAATCTCTACCTGCAACTCGGGATCGCATCAGCAGTTGACCTTGTTATCTCGGTTGGGGTTGTAAGCGGCGGCTTCTGCCCCACTGATTATTTACCAACAACAATTCCAACAAGCGATTCGCATAATATGGTAGCAGATATTAACCGGGATCTTGGAACAATCGAAAAGGGGCTGGGTACATCGGGGATACTTCCAGATAATCTTGATATAAGCAATGTAATAAATAAAATCAAAAAATCGTTAGACACGAATTCTAATGGTTCCATTGATTTCACTGAATTAAAGGCTTACATTACCGGCTTGATAGTGTCTTCACCACATTGCTAATAATAATGTTGAACGTGAAAAAATAAAAACCTTTAATTTAATTATAACTAATTTATTTTATGGAGGAGATTATGGACTATAAAAAGAGGATTTGGAAATATGGCCTTATTCTTCTGGTATTCTTTGGAACTGTAATTAAAGTCCATGCCGGAGAATTCCCCACCCTCTACAAGGGTATAAGACCGCTCGGCATGGGCAATGCGTTTACAACAGTGTCGGATGATGAGAATGCACTTTTCTATAACCCGGCAGGGCTCAATGATGTGCAGGGATTCGGCGGAATTGAAATATTAAACCCAACTATTGAACTATCTCAGACAGGTTTGGATGTGTCTAAAGATTTCAAAGATATTAATACTGATAATGTAACTGAGGTAACTGACCTATTGGGGAAATATATAGGAAAGCAATTCTCCTTACGTACATCTGTTTTCCCAAATATCATATTTCATAATTTTGGGTTAGGAGTTTTAGGACAGGGGTCTGTCAGTGGTGAAATACGAAACAGGGTTAACCCGAATGTAGCTGTAGATTTAAAGACAGATGTGGGCGGGGTAGTAGGATTTGCACACGGATTCTGGGATCAAAAGCTTCAGGCAGGTATAGCAATAAAATTCATACAAAGAAATCGTTTCCAACAAACATATTATGCTATTGACATTGCTGATGCCAAATTCGACCCAACCGCAGACTTTAATGACAATAAAAAAACCGGTTCAGGAATCACCGGTGATATCGGATTAAAGTTTAATCCATCATTACCGCTGAGACCTACTCTTGGGGCGGTTTTGCAGAATGTTGGTGATCTGAATCTTAAAGATGCAGGTAAACTACCGCACCAGCTTAATGTAGGCATTTCCGTACACCCTGATTTCTGGATATTCAGGAATACACTTGCTTTAGATATGGTAGATGTCACAAAGAATATAAAAGAGGAAAAGGACACATACAAACGTATCCACATGGGGGCAGAGATTAAGCTTCCATACATACTTTCCTTCAGAGTAGGTTCAAACCAGGGTTATACTACTTATGGTGCCACTGTTGACCTATGGCTTGTAAAGGTTGCGTATGCATATTATAAAGAGGAGTTAGGGGCTTACGCAGGACAAAAAGAGGATGCAAGGCATGTAATACAGGCTGCTATCGGATTTTAACTTCCCAGATAATATGTCTGGTATTTGTCCGGCGGAGTTACCAACTTCGCCGGACATTTCTAATATGTCTTGACTTTAAATCTTCGGCTACTATAATAACTTTGACATTTTTTGATGAACTCACATGAACCGAGGGTTCACAAAGGGCAATGAAAACCCCACCCTCACCCTAACCCTCTCCCTGAGGGAGAGGGGGCTACGTTGATTCCCTCCCCTTCAAGGGGAGGGGGAGGGTGAGCTATGGTTTTTTTCAGATGATTGGTTGGGATAAGTGTATCAGAATTTACTAAAAAATTATTTTATACCTTTAAACCTTTTAATACTGGGAACGGGCACTTTTTTTCTTGCACAGATACTCACATTTCAAATTGCAGGAAAAATTGCCACTCCTTATACAACCGGTTTTTCAGGGAGTGTTGAAAGTTCTGCACAAAGGGAAACAGTGCCCTTTGAGGCATACAAGCTGATATTGGAACGAAATATCTTTAATTCAAAACCTATTTTCGTTCCACCGCCTGCGGTAACTGTTGCCCCTGTTGCCCCTGTCCGGGAGGAAAAACCGCCGGTACCTATAAAATTAATCGGGACTGTCGCCGGTAGTGAAACTTATTCTTATGCAATTATTGAAGACCCCTTTCAGAAGACCAATAAGATATTCAGGGTTAGCGATTCTATCGCCCCCGGTATTAAGCTCTTAGAAATAACAAGAAACAGAATAACTATTTCAAGGGATGGGAGAAAGGAAGATGTTGAACCTGGAGACCAGAATACACCTGCTCAGTCACAACCTCGTCCGCCGGTACATCAGCCCCCTCCTATCTCACCTATGTCTCCAGAGGCATCTCAATCCCCGCCGGCTACCGTTGTAGTTGCAAGGGAAGAGCTTGAGGAGGCAACACAGGATATGAATAAACTCCTCACTCAAGCCAGGCTTGTACCGAATTTTACAGGCGGCGCTGCTGATGGATTCAGGATATTTTCGATTGTGCCGAGCAGCCTCTTTGAGAAAGTGGGACTTAGAAATGGTGATATTTTACACGGCATAAATGGTGTAGAACTGAAAGATCCGGAAAAGGCATTGCAGGTTTACCAGTTGCTGAAAGATAATGACAGATTCGTGATAGACCTAATGCGGGCAGGGCAGAAGATGACGGTTAATTATGAAGTCAGGTGAGAAGGCAGTGAATAGTGAATGGTAAATAGTGAACAGGAAACAAAAATATTTGGATTATGATATTTAATTTTTAATTTTTAATTTTCCGGGGGGGTGTAAACTGAGAAAACAAAAAATCTTCGTTTTGGTGGTAAGTCTTGTGAGTGTTCTGATATTGTTACCGGTTGATATTCTGTTTGCACAGTTTACTCCTCCAATGCCTCCAATGAGTGATGAGAACAAGGTTATGGGATCGGAAGGAACAATGCTGCCTGGCAATGAAGGTACTGTTCAGGTCAGCACACCTTTGAAAACAACTTCTCCTGTGCAGGTAAGAACAGGGAGGGAGACATCACCTCCGGTTCCGGTAAGAACTCCAAAGCCTGTAGTATCAGCCCCCCCTCTGCCTAATCAGGAATTCGTAACCCCTCAACCGCCTTCTCCTGCAAGAAACCAACAACCGGCAATGCCGCCACCTGCCGGTGGACCGACGGCATCAGGAAAAGCCGGCGACAGGATGGTAACACTTGATTTTAATAATGTTGACCTTCAGACATTTGTGAAATTTATAAGTGAACTGACAGGGAAAAACTTTGTAATTGATGAAAAGGTTCAGGGAAAGGTCACTGTTATATCTCCGACAAAAATATCGGTTGATGAGGCATATCAGGTGTTTTTAACAGTGCTCGACATGAAAGGATTTACCGCTGTAACAGAAAATAAGGTTATTAAAATCTTCCCTTCAAGGGAAGCAAAACAAAGCGGGGTAAGCATAGTAACTGAAGAAAAGAAACTCCCGCCGGATGAGAATTATGAAACACGGATACTCAGATTAAAGTATATAGGCACCACTGAACTATCCAGGCTTATAGCCCCATTAATATCCAAGGACGGGTCAAGCATACCATACGCTTCAACCAATGTATTAATAATTACCGACATAAAGAGCAATATGGATAAGCTCCTTGAACTTATTGACGAACTGGATACCGAGCCTCCAAAAGGCAAAGGCGGCATTTATGTGTATTATCTTCAGAATGCCGGTGCTGAAGACATGGCTAAGGTACTCTCCAGCCTTGTAAGCAAGGTGCCTCCACGACCGGCGGGCGGTGCCCAACCCCCTCAGGAATCTGTTGTACATTTCGAAGGCGGGATTTCTGTAACTGCAGATAAGGCAACAAACTCATTAATAATCATGGCCTCACCTGAGGATTATGAACGTGTCAAATCAATTATTGAACGGCTTGATGTAAAGAGAAAACAGGTATATGTAGAGGCCGCTATTATAGAAATGAGCCTCGATAAGACAAGAGAACTTGGGATGGAATGGCGGACAACTGAAGACGTTAATGCTAATGGTTTTACCTTTGCCGGCGGAACACTTCTTTCCCCGCCTGGAGCCGGTATATCAACCTTTGCTGCAAACCCGTTGGGTGTAAGCGGCCTTTCGATAGCAGCAATAAAGGGTACCGTTACAGTTGGAAAAGACACCATCCTGAACGTAGGCGCATTGCTCAGGGCATTCCAGGCGGACTCTGATGTCAACATACTTTCAACTCCTAATATACTCACATTGGATAATCAGGAGGCCAAAATCGTGGTAGGCCAGAATGTCCCTTTTATTACTGGGGTTAGTCAGACGACAGGAGGAAATTCACAGGCTACAATAGAACGTAAGGACGTAGGTATCCAGCTTAAAATAACCCCGCACACAACCGACAGTGACCTTGTCAAACTTGACATCTATCAGGAGATTTCAAGCCTCGGTGGAAGTGTGCCGGTTGGTACTAATCAGGAAGTGCCTATCACCAATAAGAGGTCTGCAGAAACATCTGTTGTAGTAACAGATAATGAAACTGTGGCAATAGGCGGACTCATAAAAGATGACATAATCATGACTGAAAGAAAGGTTCCCTTCCTTGGTGATATTCCTATTTTGGGATACCTGTTCAAATATCAGAGCAGACAAAAATCAAAAAATAATCTCGTCATATTCCTTACCCCTCATATAATAAGAGACGCTGATGCACTTGGAAAGATAAGCTCTGACAGGAGAAGAAAGGCTGAATCGTTCAGGAAGAGATATAAATTTGATTTGAAAGAGGACTTTATCCTGAATCCACCGGCAGAATCCGGCAATAAGCCCAAATGAATATAATACCAGGAAAGAGAGAACTATTAGGGCAGGTACTTCAAAGAATATCCTCAATCGGGGACAAGGAGATACAGGAGTGCCTCGATATTCAGCGTGAAAAGGGGGGGCGCATCGGTGATATACTTGTTCGGACAAAACATATCAGAGAAACAGACCTTCTCAAGGCATTAAGCACCCAGTTTCAGATACCCTATCTTCAGAATATAACCGAAGAGGAGATAGATAAGGAACTGGTCTCATCCATTCCGATCAACTTCTTAAAAAAGCACATTATTCTTCCGTTCAGCCGAGGCAAAGGCATGGTTAAGGTCGCAATATCCGACCCCCTTAATTTAACCCCTATTGATGACCTCAAGGTATTTTTAAACTCAGACACAGAACTATTTCTCGCAGAATCCATCACAATACTTAATGCTGTGAACATGGCTTATGAGACACACAAAGAGGCCGCTGAACAGGTCATTGAAGATATGGGAGATGAATCATTAACCGCAGGTCTTGATGAACCTATTGACATTATTGATGCAGTTGATGAAGCACCCATAATAAAACTCATTAACTCACTGCTGTTCAGATCAGTCAAGGACAGGGCAAGCGACATACATTTTGAACCCTTTGAGAGGGACATTGTAGTCAGGTTCAGGGTAGACGGCGTTCTCCACAACATACTTACTCTTCCAAAGAGATTTCAGCCAAGCATCACATCAAGAATAAAGATTATGGCATCACTGAATATCGCAGAAAAACGTCTGCCACAGGACGGAAGGATAGGCTTAAAGATAGCAGGAAAGGAAATAGATATTCGTGTTTCTCTTATTCCCACATCATTTGGAGAGCGTGTTGTATTGAGACTGCTTGATAAATCAGGTTACCTCCTCAGGCTTACTGACATCGGACTTTCCGTATCCATGCAGTCTGTATTAAACAGGTTAATCAGACTGCCTCACGGTATCGTCCTTGTAACAGGGCCGACAGGGAGCGGAAAAACTACTACCCTTTATGCATCTCTGACAGAAATAAATTCCCCAGGAAAAAATATCATTACAATTGAAGACCCTGTAGAATATCAGATAAAAGGGATAGGACAGGTACAGATTAACCCTAAGATCGAGCTGACATTTGCACGGGGACTCAGGTCAATTCTGCGTCAGGACCCTGATGTAATAATGGTCGGTGAGGTCAGAGACCTTGAAACCGCTGAGATTGCCATTCAGGCATCTTTAACAGGCCATCTTGTATTCAGCACCCTTCATACAAATGACTCATCAGGGGCAATCACAAGATTAATAGACATGGGCATTGAACCCTTCCTTGTATCATCCTCTGTAGTGGCCATAATCGCACAGAGATTAGTGAGAAATCTTTGTCCCCATTGCAAGAAAGAACATACACCTGCACTTCCTGAATTAAAGGAATTAGGGCTTACCCCTTCTCAGGCAAAGGGCTGCATTGTCTACCTGCCTGTCGGATGTGATAAGTGCTTGCAGACAGGATACAGGGGGCGTACCGGCATATATGAACTTCTCCTGATAAATGATGAGATAAGGAACCTTGTACTCCAGAATATTAACTCCCAGATTATCAAAACTAAGGCTGTTGAGTGCGGCATGACCACATTAAGGGCAGACGGGGCTGAAAAAGTTCTTGCAGGCGTAACCAGCATAGAAGAAGTGCTCCGTGTAACACAGGAAGACATAGTAGAATAATAAATCTACATAGACATCCCCTCCCCATTGACGGGGGAGGGTTAGGGTGGGGGTGAAAGATTTATGCAAGAGCCTCCTTAGAACTTTAATTTTTTATTTTTACATTTTTATTTTTAATTTAAACTTTATGCCGGTATTTGAATACAAGGGACTGACAGCAGAAGGAAAAGATACAAAGGGGTTTATTGATGCCGATAGTCTGCAAAACGCCAAAACAAAACTGAGAAAAACAGGTATCTTCACAGTTGAGATTTCAGAAGAGACTGCTAAGAAGGTAGAGGCAGGACATTCTTCTTTAAGTAGTTTACTTAGAGGCGTAAAAAAACAGGAGATCACAGTATTAACAAGGCAATTGGCAACTCTGATTGCAGCGGGTCTCCCGCTCATGGATTCCCTCACAGCGGCAATTGACCACGTTGATGATCCCTTATTAAAAAGGAGTATCACAAGGGTCAGGGAAGATGTTCGCGAGGGAAAGTCTCTTGCAGATGCAATGAGAAGCCATCCCAGGATATTTACAGGGCTGTATACAAACATGATCCAGGCCGGTGAGGCAAGCGGTGCACTTGATGTGGTTATGGCGCGTCTTGCAGATTTTCAGGAAAGCCAGGTTAGATTGAAGAATAAACTCTGGGCTGCAATGACCTATCCTATACTAATGCTTTTTATAGGTATAGGTGTACTCGCATTCCTTTTCAGTTTTGTTATACCGCAGGTTACCAAGGTATTTGAAGATACAGGCCAGGCGCTTCCAGTACCGACATTGATGCTGATTTCCATCAGCAATTTTTTCAGGTTCTACTGGTGGATATTGGCAGGTATTCTAATTGCCGTATCTCTCTTATTTTCCAAATACATAAAGACTCCACAGGGAAGGGAGATGTATGATAGAATAATCCTGAAGGTACCTATGTTCGGTAAGATGATAAAGTTGATTGCAGTCTCAAGGTTCGCAAGGACACTCAGCACCTTGCTTGCAAGCGGCGTCCCTCTCATCACTGCAATAGACATTGTAAAGGCCGTAGTAAATAATACGGTTTTATCAAAGATTCTTGAGGATGCTAAAGATAGGGTACGTGAAGGAGAATCCCTATCCGAACCGTTGAAGAGGAGCGGCGTTTTCCCATCAATGGTTATTCAGATGATTACAGTAGGAGAGAGGAGCGGAGAGCTTGAAAGTATGCTATCCAAGGTAGCTGAGGCTTATGACGACGAGGTTGATACAACCGTGGCAGGGCTGACATCACTTATCGAACCTTTAATGATCCTGTTTATGGGTGTGGTTGTAATGTTTGTTGTACTCTCAATCCTCCTGCCTATATTTGAGATGAGCCAGGTGGTGAGGTAAACGATAAGTCCCCTCCCCTTCAAGGGGAGGGTTAGGGTGGGGATGGGGTTATTTTCGGATGAACCGCCATGAACCGCGGGTTCACAAAGGGCCATGAAAATCGGCGGGGTAAGAAAACCCCGCCTATCCTCGTTGATTTGGATAGGCGGGGTTTCCCCCCATTATGTGGATAGGCGGGGTTTTCTTACCCCGCCGGAAGGGATTTCGGATAAATATGAATAAATCAGATGGGGGAGATATGAAACGTATAATGAAGGAAAACAAAGGCTTTACCCTTATAGAAATCATGGTGGTGCTTATCATCATCGGACTGCTGGCGGGTATCGTTGTACCTAAGCTGATGGGACGTACAGAAGAGGCAAAGCATACAAAGACTATGGTTCAGATAAAGAATATTCAATCAGCACTTGACCTTTACAAACTCGATAGCGGTTCTTACCCGACCACTGACCAGGGTTTGCAGGCTTTGATTGAAAAACCCGCTGTAGGAGAAATTCCAAAAAGGTGGAAGGATGGCGGCTATATGGACAAATTACCAAAGGATGCATGGATGAATAATTATGTTTATATAAGCCCAGGGGTTCATGGAGAATATGATCTTTACTCTTATGGAGCAGATGGAGAAGAAGGCGGCGAAGGTAAAGATGCCGATATCCAGAGCTGGAACCTCGAATAACTCAAATAGCGGATACACCCTCATAGAGTTATCTATTATCCTAATCCTGCTGGGAATAATGCTGCTCTTTGCTGTTCCTAAACTCGGTAACAGAGAGGATATTAGTTTACGCAGTACCGCAAGGGAATTAGCAGGTACTATCCAATCCCTGTTTGATGAATCTATACTTAACAAGACATCTTACCAACTGGTATTTGAGATTACAGAAAACAGGTACCTGATTATTGAAAAAAAACAGGACAAAGAATCTCTAAAGCCGGAAGAACCTGAAGATGTTACAAAATCTTCTGAGCAATCTGATGTATCAGAAGTAATTGATGTAACCAACAGATACAAAAAACTTCCTGAAAAGATATTTATAAAAGATATAACAACAGAAACAATTAATAAGGCTGTTGAGGGGCGTGTTACCTTAGAATTCTTTCCTGATGGTTTTATGGATAAGGGTATTATACACATATCAAACGGTAAAAAAGATTACACACTGACCACAACACCACTTACAGGAAAGGTTAAGGTGTTGGAGGGATATGTTGACACCTATGAAGACTGAAGGCCGAAGGCTGAAGGCTGAAGGAATAAAATGCAATCAGCAATCCACGCTGCACTCACCACTCACCACTCGTCACTCGTCACTAACAGAGGGTTTTACTTTGCTTGAGGTAATGATTGCACTGCTTATCATTGGTACTTCATTTGTGGTGCTCCTCCATTCGAGGAATCAGAGTGTTGTGGCTGCTGAATATGCAAGACGGGCTACAGTTGCTACTCTCCTTGCATCTGAGAAAATGGGTGAGATTGAGCACGGAGACATAAGTGCGTCCGGCGGGGACTCCGGCGGATTTGAAGAATATCCCGGATTCTCATGGAAAAGCACTATTTCTGAAACAGCTTATGAACACATGAAAGAGGTAAAGGTAGAAGTAATGTGGGGAGATGGAATCGGCAGGAGGAGTGTTGACCTGGTAAATTATGTAAGGGAAAAGGAACAGAAGTGAGGAGAATACCTTTACGGAAACGGATTACGGGCACAGACAACGGCTTCACCCTTATGGAGGTTCTGATAGCCATTGCTATCCTTGCAATTGTGCTTTCAACAGTCTACGGGAGCTTTGTCCAGACACGTAAGGTAATCGGTAAGGCTGAGGCATCTATAGAAGAACTCAGGGGTGTACGCGCAGCATTTACAAGGATTCTGCAGGATGTAAGCATGGCCTTTATTGTAAAGGATAATGATAATACCTTTTTTACAGGCACTGATGATTATTCAGAAGGCTATGCAACAGACAGCATAGATTTTACCTCCTACTCCAACAGGATACGCAATAACGATTCCAAAGAATCAGATCAGATAGAGGTCGGATATTCCATGAAAAGAGGCAACGAAGGCAAGGCTGTCCTGATAAAAAGAATAAAAAAACGGATTGATGATAATCCCGGATACGGCGGGGATACTTTTGAAATTTCAGAGGACATCGTTGGACTTAATTTCCGGTACCTTGATGATGATAATGCATGGGTTGACAGTTGGGACTCAAGGGTAAACAAAACCATCCCCCATGCAGTAGAAATAACAATCATTGTGAAAGACAACAGCGGTAATGAAAGGACGTATAAAGGCATTGCGGATGTACCCCTCGGGAAAAAGCAATGAGCAGAAGTAAGAAACAAGAAGTTAGAAGTAAGATGATAGAAGCAAGAAAGAATTTCCCCCTCCCTTGACAGGAGGGGGGTAGGGGGATTCTCATAATTCCCTCCCCCTTGAGGGGGGAGGGTCAGGGTGGGGGTGAGCTATGGAGATTTTCAATTGAATAATAAAGGCATCGCACTCATAATCACACTGCTTGTACTAACCCTTCTCCTTACTATGATCCTTGAGTTCAGTATGGACATGCGCGTTGAGGCAAGGGCGGCGGCTAATTTCAGGGATGAGGTGCAGGCATATTATCTTGCAAGGTCAGGGGTAACATTTGCAATTGCAGTCTTAGAAGAAGACCTGAGTGAAGACAGCAAGAATGAGGATAAAACAGATACTTTGAATGAATTATGGGCAAAGAAGATACCACCGGTTCCTGTAGGAAGCGGGACTGTTACAGTGGCAATAACTGATGAGGACAGCAAGATAAATATCAACAAACTGGATAAGGGCAACCCTCCTGTAACAGGTGCTAATATGCGGGCACTCATGACAAACTTTCTCAAGCAATTTGAACTTAAAGAAGGGCTAAAAGAAGAGATCCCTGATGCAATAGCAGACTTTATTGATGACAATAGTGATGAGATCAGTTTTAACAGTGCGGAAAGCAGTTATTACGAAGGACTGGAAGAACACTATACTGCAAAGAACAAACCCCTTTATTCATTGCAGGAATTACGGATGATAAAAGGGATAGACGGCGCCTTGTTCAACAAAATAAATAAATTTCTTACAGTCAACTCTGACGGTAAATTAAACATAAATACCGTAAGTAAAGAGGTATTATTGTCACTACCTGGAGAGCTTTCCGAAGACGTGGTTGATGAAATAATTGCATTCAGGGCAGAAACCCCTTTTCAGAAAAATATAGAACTTAGAGACCATATCCAGGATCCAGAGGTATTTAACAATATCTCCAGGTATATAGATGTCAGAAGCAACTTCTTCTCCATAACATCTACCGGAAATGTAAATAACAGCAGAAAGACCATTACAGCAATAGTAAACAGGAAGGAAAAAAATAGCGAGATTTTATATTGGAGAATAGATTAGTGAGCAGTGAGCAGTGAGCAGTAAGCAGTAAGCAGAAGTAAGAAGTAAGATGTAAGATGTAAGAAAAACGAAAGAAATTCCCCCTCCCTTGACGGGAGGGGGGCAGGGGGAGGGTGAGCCATGGAGATTTTTTGGTGAAGCTAATATGTCTTCATTTAATAACAATAATGCTATTATCAACAGCCTTTTTCTCCATGAACTGCCATGCTTCTCAAAGAACAACAGACACAAGAAAAGGCATTTACGGACATGTACAGGATAAGAATGGCTCTCCTGTGGATAATGCTGATGTGACTGTCTTTGACGGGTTTACGCTTAATAATTTTAAAACCGATATTAAAGGAGAATTTAACATCTCTGACATCCCCGTATCAAAAAACAATTATCTTGTTATCTTTTTTACAAAAGAAGGGTTTATCCCCAGGGCTGAAAATATAAAAGCAGGAGAGGAAAATACTATTAATCTTGATGTTGTAATAGATAAAATCAGGACAGACGATTCCGGCTTTATCATAGGTGTTGTATATCAACCTATAAGGGGCGGAAAGCTTCAATATAATAACGGCATAAAGGGCTTTAGTAAAAATAGTGCTATTCTACTTGAAGCTAATGAAAAAGTTATGAATAAAAAGACTGACCTGAATGGTCATTACACCTTTGAAGTACCAGCAGGCAGATATTATTTGAGCAAAGAAGGAGGCAGAGAGAAACTTGAGATTGAAGTCACCCAGGGCAAGACCCTCATAAAAAATCTCAGGTCCGGTTTTGTTCTTATTGACTGATGAAAACTAAATTTACATTTTGTTTTAGTCTCTTTTTTGCATTGTCAGCCTACCTTATGTTATCTCCGGCAATTACAAATGCGAGAGACCTCACAAGCATTGAGCTTATAGATAACGCTTACAGAAGCGGCCGGCTTACATACAGAGATGCACTAAATTACAAGGTCTCTGCTGTCATACGGCAAGACAGTTTGCCGGAAGAATTTAAATCGAGAGTCCCGATTAAATCAGCAACCGGTATTATGATGGAGGCACGCTCAAACAGGCACCTGCTCTCCTCTAATAATTCAGCGTATCTTTCAGGAATAAGGAGTAATGCCGTTTCCGCACTTTATAATAATAGGGAACATAAAGGTATCTTAAGCAGAGATTTGAAAGATGACGGTGCACCTCTTTATGAAAACATTACAATACTACAAAGTATTGTAAGCCCGGCTAGACACTTCAGGATTCATTATACAACTGACAACACAAACTGCGACCCGAATACTAGCGGGAGCTGTGATGCTGTTCCATCTGCTGATAACAATAACAATAATATTCCTGATTATGTAGATAATTTTGCAATCATCCTTGACAATGTATGGAAAAAGGAGATAGAAGAGTTGGGGTATGATGCCCCCCCTTCAGACGGTACAGAAGGCGGGGACTGCCTGCTTGATGTCTATCTCGCAGACTTGAATGCTTATGGCTACACCCAGCTTGATGCAAATATGCCTGTATCTTCAGTTTATCTAATCCTTGAAAATGACTTTTATGGCTTTTCATCTTCGCAAATAAATTCTATGATGGTGACAGCGGCCCATGAATTCTTCCACACCATTCAATTTCAAATTACAGATAATATTGACCTCTATGGATGGTGGATGGAGGCATCTGCCACGTGGATGGAGGATGAGATATATCCTGATGTAAATGATTATGTAAACTATTTAGACCGGTGGTTTCAGAATCCCGGACTACCGTTATATACTTACGAGTATGATGTATTCCAGTACGGCACCTCAGTCTGGATAAAACATCTGACGGAAAAGTACGGATCAAAATTCGTGTATGATGTTTGGAATAATATTAAGAATGGAGACTCTGCAATAACAGGGATAGAAAAGGTACTGAGTGATAGTAAGAACAACTCTTCCCTTGAAGAAGAGTTAAAAGAATTACGTGTTGCCAATCTGACTTATACTTACGACGACGGACAAATTTACAAGTCATCAGGGAGTGCAGGCAACCCTGTTGCAGTTCTATTCAATCCAGATCCCCCTTTTTACACCTTTGACCCTCCTCAAACCTTATTTGAAAATTTCTCGGGTACTGAAAATATAGACGGCACTTTAGACCCTTTGTCTGCAACATACTACAAGTTCACAGCCCCGGCAGGTAGCGGCTCATTGAAAATAGAATTTGACGGCAGCAGTGATATAAGCGTAATGGTCGTAGGATTCAAATCTTACGATTCGGTATATGATGTCACTGAATTATTAACCGACACATCAACTAATGCAGGCTCCATCTCAATAAAGGGATTCAGCAGCAGCGGGCCTTATACTGAGGTCGTTGTTATCCCGCTAACCGCCGATTTCAATACATCAGTCGTTCACTATAGGAGTTATCTTATAACGGCATCATATACATCCGCATCATATAATACATCATCTATCTTAATAAGACCTGGCGCCGCTTCCATAGTTACAGAAAATACCGGATACGGTAAAAAGGGGAAGCAACAGTATTACGTCATTATGAAGGACAATAATAACCAGATACTCGAAAACGGTTTTGTATGGTCATCAGATTCTCCTTATGCAGTTATTAACAGCAATGGCTTTCTGGCTGCTTCAGACGCCGTGACATCAACGATAACCGCATCGCTTGGAAATCTTATACCAACAGCATCTCTAACTGCGAGTAATCCTGTAACAATGAATCCAGGCACTGAACGGATTTGTGATGCAACTAACCTTTCAAACAGCACTTCAGTCATCTCTAATAAAGTCAGCACAAATAAAAGTGATAAAAGGTGTTTTATTGCAACCGCTGCCTTTGGTTCCCCACTGCACCCGTATGTAAATATTTTAAGAGAATTTCGTGACAGATACTTATTAACAAATTTCCCCGGCAGATACTTTGTTTCCACATATTATTATTACAGCCCCTATCTTGCAAAAACAATAGAAAAAAATACTACATTAAAATCAATAGTGAAGATTAGTCTTATACCTGCTATAATGTTCAGCAGTTTTATGGTAAAAACAACAGTGGCAGGAAAGATTGCCTCGGTTGGCGTTTTATTTATATTGATAGTCATTTCATTTTTTCTGTATTCCCGTTTGCACGGGAATGACAGCAGGAAAATATAAAAGTATATGGCACGTAAAATTGTCGGCTTAGACATAGGCAGTCATTCAATAAAGGTAGTCACAGGAAGAGAACGCTTCGGCAAGGTTGAGATACTGGAGGTCTATGAAAGACCTGTGAATGGCGAAGGCGTGCATGAGCTTATAAAATCAATGGTCAGTGACCGGCGTATCAGGCCTGATATTGTTGTCAGCTCTATTCCAGGAAGCAGTGTATCAGTACATTATCTCAACATACCATTTACAGATGAAACTAAGATTGGACAGGTTGTCCCTTATGAAGTTGAAGGATTGATCCCTTTTCCCCTTGATGAAATGGTCATAGACCAGTTTATCCTTTCAAAAAATAACGGCAACGGAGGCAGCGGCAGTAATGGAAAAGGCCCGCATGGGTCTTCTGTGTGCGTTGCACTTATTAACAAAAATATACTCAAGGATCATTTAGACACCCTTAGATCTGCGCATATTGAACCAGGGGTCATAGAGCTTGAACCCCTTGCCCTTTATCAAACATTAATGGAATGGCACAAGACGGATGACACCGTTGCCGTACTTGATATAGGCGCTTCAAGGAGTAATCTATGTATTGTTTCAAAAGGTAAACCGGTTAGTCTGAGGACATTTAACAGGGGCGGAAATGTTGTAACGTATACAGTTCAGGAATCACTTGGAATTACTTATGAAGAAGCAGAGCAGAGAAAGATTGCCGCAGAAATATTGAACTACGAGGTAGCAGTAAGCCGTGAGCAGGCAGCAGGAGCGAAGTCAGAAGATGAAACTGAGACTCTATCAAATGCCATTAAGAAGGGCCTGCAACCCATTATCATAGAACTAAACCAGACCCTTCATGCCTTTGAAATCCAGAATAATAATCCGGTAACAATATTATATATCACCGGCGGCGGGGCAAGGGTGGGGAATATAAAGAATTATCTGAGCAATATTCTTGGAAGGGATGTGGAATATCTGAGCATTCCTACTGAAGTTGCTGAACGGCTTGGTGGAGGAGAAGGAAGGGGGCCTGAAAACACAAGGTTTATTTCTCCGACAGGCATCGGCCTTGTCCTGAGAGGGTCCCGTAAGAAAGAGGCATCGGGACTGAATTTCAGAAAGGGTGAGTATTTCCACAGAAAAGAGATAAAGGAAAACACAGGTAAAATTATCTATTTGATTGTTACTGTTGTAATACTTATCCTCCTCGGCACTATAGACTTCTATTCAATGTATCATTACAGAGAGACCAGATATGAGGCATTAAAATCAGATATACGCAAGGCATACATAGAGACATTCCCTGAATCAAAGAATGTGGTTGATGAATTCCATCAAATGAAAAGCGCTGTGGATGATTTAAGGAAAAAGGTCGTTGCCCTTGGCGGTGGTACAGAGAAAGGGATGTCGCCCCTTGAACTGATGAATATTATGAGTGAGAAGATACCAAAAGAGATTAAGGTTAATATTGATGACCTTCTTATAGACAAGTCAAAGGTAAGACTGCAGGGTGACACTGATAGTTTTGAAAATGTTGAGAAGATTAAAAAAGAATTTGAGGCTGTCCCATTATTTAAGAAGGTTGATGTAGCAGATGCAAAACTCGGGGCAGACCAGAAGAAGGTAAAGTTCAGAATTGTTATTGATATGTGAGAAAAAGGTAACAGGTAAATAGGTAACAGGTTATAGGTCATGGGCATAGAGAATATAACACAAACAGTATTTCAATATTTTAATAAATTAAATGCACGGGAGAAGGCTATTGTTGTATTCGGCCTTGCAGGTGCAATTGTGATTCTTGTATACGGGTCTGTGATTGCCCCTTATGCTGAACGGTATGCAAGCCTGAACAGGATGATAAAGCAGAGAGAGACTCAATATAACGATATACTCAAATTAAGAAGTGATTACTTCTTCCTGAAAAAAGAATATAAGGAACTGGAAAAGGGGGCATCAAAGACAAAAGAAGGCTTCTCCCCTCTTACATTTATGGAGGGTGTCTCAACACAGGCAAAGATTAAAGATAAAATAATCTCAATGAAACCGTCCATTATACCAATGGGAGATGATTACCGTGAGTCATCTATCGAAATAAAGATGGAGCGGGTTGTCCTTGAACACATTATGAGATACCTGCACATTATCGAAGGGTCGGAATATCCATTAAAGATAAAAAACCTTCATGTAAAGAGCAGATTCGATGACCCCGGCCTAATGGATGCATCCCTTACAGTGAGTTTTTTTGAAAAGGTGAGGTAATGACTAATAGATTCGCTCTCACTCAGGGAGAGGGTTTTAAAATTTTCCCCTCCCTTTCAAGGGGAGGGTCAGAGCTTGCCCCCGAAGTAGTAATCGGGGGGTGGGGATGGGGTTCTTAGTATGAAACGATTTATAAAAAATCATTACAAAGCTATTTCAGGCTATACCTTTTTCTGCATAGCTGTTTTCGCATTATCCTTATATTTCCTATTCCCAAAAGAGGCGATTACAAAGAGAATAATCTATGAACTTGAAAAGGGTACATCCACTGAAATTAAGACAAGAGACGACAAATGGACATTTCCGCTCGGAATCTCTTTTAAAAATTTTGAGTTCAGGAAGAAAACAGGAAACATAAGTATCGTTATAGGACATTTAGATAAGTTTTCTATTAATGTCCCGGTTAAAAGTATTCTCTCTTTCAGCCCCGTCTCTGAGATTTCCGCAAACAGCTATGGCGGCTCTATCAACGGCATAATTACACTTCGCAATACCAACAATATAACTCAGGCATCATGGAATAATGTGGATATTGCCCGCATTGAGAAGATAAAGGATATTCCGGCAGAAGTCACAGGGATAATTAGCGGAGATATGGTGCTTAAACTCATAAACAACAATGTCCCTGAAGGCCAGATACGTCTTTCGTTAAAAAATGGAAAACTCGGAAAGATCAAGATTATGGGCTTCCCCCTTCCTGATATTCCGGTTACTGAATTAAACGGGACTATTGATATTAAGGGGCAGAGTCTGGTATTTAAAGACACCCGGTTCAAGAACAACGACCTTAAGGGACTAATCAAGGGTGACATCCAACTTCAAACCGCTTCATCACCGGGAAACATCAATATAGCCATAAAATTTGCACCCGGTGAAAAGATGAAAAAAGAACAGCGAGGAATCCTCTCATTTATTGAAAAGACAAAAGATAAGGAAGGTTATTATACGATACAGATTAAAGGAGATTTGAAGAAACCGTCGGTGAGTATTTAGTTCATCCGAAAATCACTCCGGCGGGACAAGAAAACCCCGCCTATCCCTATCTACGAGGATAGGCGGGACTTTCTTGTCCCGCTGATTTTCATGGCCCTTTGTGAACCCTCGGTTCATGACAGTTCATCCGAAAATCAACCCCATCCCCACCCTAACCCTCCCCTTGAAGGGGAGGGAATCAACATAGCCCCCTCTCCCTCAGGGAGAGCTGCAATTAAATTCCTTCCAAATCCCTCCCCCCTCTTTTGCGGGGGGAGGCAGGAGGGGGGATCAGGGTGAGGGTGGGGTTATCATTGCCCTTTGTGAGCGCCCCGCTCATGACGGTTCATCCGAAAATAACCCCCCTCACCCCCCTTTAACTACAAGGGGGGGATTTCTTGGTTGTCATATCTCCCCCTTTATTTAAAGGGGGATTAAGGGGGTTGATTTTCATCCTTTGACACACGCCATAGGCTTCACCATAGCCACCTTCTTAGCAAGCCCTGCATTATGAGTTGAATCCACCACAGCAGTTACATCTTTATATGCACCGGGGGCCTCTTCCGCTGCCCCTGAATATGAATGTGTCCTGACAATAATCCCTTTTGAGGCGAGGTCTTTCAACAATGCATCTCCTCTCCACTTCTTTTTTGCCTGAGTCCTGCTCAATGCCCTTCCTGCACCATGACATGCAGAGCCGTACGCCAGCTTCATCCCTGATTCAGTGCCGATTAATATATAGGAACATGTACCCATTGTCCCGCCTATTAAAACAGGCTGACCCACTGCCCTGTACTCCTCAGGTATCTCAATTCTTCCTGGACCAAAGGCCCTCGTTGAGCCTTTCCTGTGGATAAAGAGTCTCTTCATCTTTTTTCCTACAATATGTTCTTCTATCTTGCATGTATTATGACTGACATCGTACAGGATGGAGATTCTCGCCTTTGGTATAACATCAGAAAATGCCTCTCGTACTAAGTGAGATATAACCTGCCTGTTTGCAAGGGCACAGTTGATGCCGGCACACACAGCAGAGAAATATCTCCTGCCCTCAGGTGAATTAAGCGGGGCACACACAAGCTCCCTGTCATGAATCGGTATATTGTATTTTATTGAGGCCTCTGCCAGTGTTTTCAGGTAATCTGTGCCTATCTGATGACCCAATGCCCTTGAACCGCAGTGAACAGATACGAGAATATCATCTCTAAAAATACCTAATGCCTGTGCTGCACTTTCATCATATATCTCTGAAACATATTGAATCTCAAGGTAATGATTCCCTGACCCCAATGTCCCAACCTCTTTGAACTGTCTTTTCTTAGCAGTATCAGATACCTGCCCGGGGTCTGCCCCTGCCATCACACCATCTTCTTCGATATATCTCAAATCATCTTTATAACCGTATCCATTTGAAACTGCCCATTTGGCGCCGCCGGTTAATACATCATCAATCTGCTTTTGGTTTAACCGTATCTTTCCTTCAGAACCTACACCTGCAGGGACAATAGCAAACAGGCGGTCAATAAGTTTTCCAAGGTAAGGTTCAATCTCCTCCCTTGTCATACCTGTACGCATAGTCCTGACACCGCATGATATATCAAACCCGATACCGCCCATTGAGATAACACCGCCTTCATCAGGGTCAAAAGCACCTACCCCGCCTATTGGAAAACCATAACCCCAATGGGCATCAGGCATCGCAATAGACGCATCCTGAAGACCCGGAAGAGAGGCAACATTTTTTATCTGCTTTACAACATTATCATCCAATTCTTCAACAAGTTCCGCACCGGCAAATATCCTCCCCGGAACCTTCATATCCCCTTCCACAGGAATCTCCCAGATATAATCAGAAATCTTATGTAATGATTTTATGTCCACATTCACCCTCTTTCATCCGAGAATAACCCCATCCCCACCCTAACCCTCCCCTTGAAGGGGAGGGAATTCCTGTATTTCGGTCACCCTTACCGAAAGAAATGCTACACTAGCTAAATCTTCTTTCTATTCACTCTCTTTCTTCTGACTTCTTACCTCTGACTTCTTGCTTCTAACTATTCACTATTGACTGTTCACTATTCACTGCCTTCTCACACATCTACAATACACTGCGCCACATAAATATCATCTTTCTTCTCAACCTTCAGCGTACTGTATGTAGCGGCCTTCACCTCTGTTAAAATGTGATGACGTTTTTTATCAATCCGCTCACCTATGGCAAGACCCTTTAAACTATTACCGGTTATCTCGACCTTGAAGCCGGAGAATAATTTTCCGGTGAGATGTGCAACTGAAAGGAGGTTGTTCAACCACTCAACAAATAGTGTCTCTGAGTCCGGTGCCTCACAGATTATCTCTTCTGTCTCTGACTGCTTTACCTCACTTATATCCGCCATTACGGAAAACATCGCCATAGCACCATTCTCATAAGCCTCTTCCATGCTCTTTCCAAAGCCGCGCACACCTATATCTGCCCTGTGGTCAAAGGTTTCAAACATTTTCATATTCCCTGTTACTCATCCCAACACCATCTATAACTGCACCGCAAAATGGACATCTTGATTCTCTGACATAGTTTTCAATAATCTCAAAACCAACACGATGTATCAGCGCTGACTTGCAATTATGACAGAATGTGTGCTCCCCTTCATCGCCGGGAATATTCCCTGTATAAACATACCTAAGTCCCGCCTTGAGACCAATCTTCCTAGCCCTTTCTAAAGTGGACGCTGGGGTACGCGGAAGGTCATTCATCTTATACGTCGGGTGAAATGCACTCACATGCCAGGGAATCTCGGCACCGACACCTTTAACAAACTCTGCTATCTGAGTCAATTCCTCGTCAGAGTCATTTTTAGTAGGAATGATAAGTGTTGTTACCTCAACCCATATACCATATCCCTTCATACGTTTTATTGTCTCAAGTACAGGGTCTCTTGATGCACCACATACACGCTTGTGCATCTTTTCATCAAAAAACTTCAGGTCAACATTTGCGGCATCCAGATAAGGCCTGACCATATCAAGCGCCTCTTCTGTCATATAACCGTTTGTTACAAAAATATTCTTCAGCCCCTTTTCATGGGCAAGCCTCGCTGTCTCATATGCAAGTTCAAAAAATATGGTCGGTTCAGTATACGTATACGATATGCTCTCGCATCCGTTCCTATGAGCATTATCAACAATATCCAGCGGCGTCATACTGCTTCCGCTGATAATCTTCTCATCCTTAGGCATCTGCGATATCTCAGAATTCTGGCAGTGGAGACACCTGAAATTACACCCTACTGTAGCAATAGAAAAAGATGTGGACCCTGGCAGGAAGTGAAAAAGAGGCTTCTTCTCAATAGGATCAATATGGGCCGCAATTACCTTGTCATATACAAGTGTATAAAGTGTGCCGCCGAGGTTTTTTCTTACACCGCATATACCGGTTTTACCTTCTGTTAGAAGGCATCTGTGGGCACAGAGGTCGCACCGAACCTTGTTATTCTCTAACTTCTGATATAAAAGGGCTTCTCTCATCTCACCCTCCCTTCTGCTTTTATAGCAATAGTCTAACACCCTGATAAAGGAAGTACAATGATAAATTAAAAATTACAAATGTCAGTTTGGATTACTGCTTCTTGTATCCCGTGCGGTAATATCAGCTATTCATACCTTGAAAAAAGTATCCCATTCAATGCCGAGCTGCTTTATTGCAGCCTTGAGAGTCCCAACCTTGAGATCACGGTTTCCCCAATCCGGCAATATTGTAGCGCACTGAGTCGTGGGGTTGTACCACTTACGGTGAGATCCTCCTCCCCGTCTCGGAAGTTCTTTACAGCCGATGGCAATCAGCTTACGGGTAATTTCACGATAAATCATGAAGTTGCTACCAAAGCTTCGAGCCAAACAGGGCTTGTTGTATCGGAAATCTGAACATTCCTGGGCAGTTGTCGTCCTAAATCCTCATACATTTCAATGGCGGCTACGAGGGCATCGTGAACATTTTCCAATGCTTCTTCAATTGTATTACCCTCTGTAAGCAATTCCGGCAAAAGAGGTGATGTAACGGTAAAACCGCCTTCAGGCTGAGGCGTGAGAACCAACGGAACTTTGTATATCATAAAATCCTCCATACTTTCTTGAATGCTCTTTTAAGTTTATTCAACATTGTGATGGATTATAGAAATTAAAGGTGAGATAGTCAAGAAACGAAATTATAAAACCGTTGAAAATGGAGAGGAGATACAATATAAATGTCTTTCATAATTTAATATAGTGCTGATATTGAACAGTGCATCGCTATAACAGCTAAGGCCCAATACCCTTTTTCAGCATTGGGCCATAGTGTTCTTAAGAGTCTAATAGAAAACTACTGCGCAGTTGAAGTACCGGAAGCCTGTACAGCTGAGTTCCCTGCTGCATCATTTGCCCAAATTTTGTAAGTATACGTAGCATTCGGGACTAAGACATTGCTATTATCCTTACCATCCCATATAACGCTGTTTGGTCCTGAAAGTTTTAGTACATTATTTACAAGAGTTTTTACCAGTGTTGTACCTGAATATATCTTAATGGTTACAAAAGCACTTTCAGATAGTGTAAACCCAATGCTTGTTGTCTGACCTAAATGGTGCTGAAAAGGGTCAGGGGCATCAAACACAAAAGATATCACAGGTTTAACTGTATCAACCGTTCCTGTGAAAACTACTGGATTGGAATATACATTCCCTGCATCTTTGCCGGTCAATGAATAGCAATATTTCCCGTCTGTAACCGTAGCGCCTCCGGTATCTTTGCTATCCCATACCCGAGACAATGAGGTACCAGAGCCGGTAAAGCTCCTGACTAATAATGTACCAGGGCATACCCCCTTCTTTATGTTCAATGTCCAGTTCAGTGGAGTTGTAAAGCCGGCAGTAATAGTTGTGGTGTCCTTGATACCATTAGCATTAGGACTAAACGGATTCGGCATTCCCTTGAAGAGTGTTATCTTTGGAATAACTTTCAGGGTAATCGGAATAATCCTTGTCTGGCCGCCACCTTCTGCTTCAACATATACTGTATAAGTACCAACCGGAGTAGTGGGTGAGGTATCAAGGCTTAACGTAGACGAGACAATACCTGATGAGCTTGGCGTAACAGAGGCCGGTGCAAAGCTCCATGTTGTACCGCTCGGGAGGCCGGACAATACATAAAAAGATACTGTTGTCCCTAATGTATTTGCTCCAATACCTGTTACATCCATAGAATATGTCGCTATATCGCCGCTCCCAACTGTTTTGGTATTTGGAGTAGCTGCAAATGAAAAACCAAAACGTTCAAACTTCTGCACCCTGTGATTAACAAGTTCCGTTACATAAAGAAAGTCACCTGTTGGATCAAAAGCCAGACCCCATGGAGTATTGAGCTGGCCTACGCCATTTCCCACACTCGACCATTTAGAAATAAATCTCCCTGATGGGTTGAACTTCTGAATTCTGTCATTATTCCTATCAGCAACATATATGTTACCAGCACTATCTAATACAACATCATCAGGATTATTAAACTGACCGTTTCCCGTCCCCGCAGTTCCCCACTTGGCTAAGAAGTTTCCTAATGAATCTAACTTCTGAATACGGTGATTATTATAATCACTT